>CASDZZ010000020.1 GCA_949285875.1 uncultured bacterium
CCAGTTTAATTTTTAACTTCCTTGGGGTAAGGGGAAGTCTGCCCTTTTTTAACTATTTTTATAAAATAAATTTTATTTTTGTTTTCAGACTATCACCAAGTAGATTATATTAGTAAATTGATATTTTTTCAAGTGCTATTTTTAGTTGAGTTTAAAATTCTATTTATCTTTACTGGGTTATTTAAGTTTGTATAAAATTTATGGTTATTTTCTTCTATTATGATTAATAAATAAAATCCATAAAGAATTGACTTCTATAATATTTTGTAGTATTATTTTCCTATAAATGCGTTTATAAAGGACAAGGTTATATGGTGAGTTTTATAGAGAGCCTATGTTGGTGGAAATTAGGCAAATAGCTATATAATTACTACCTTTAGAGCAGAACTCGAAAGAGATTTCCGTGTTATAAAACACGTTATCAAAATAAGTTATAAGGTAGGATGGTACCGCGCTAAGATGCGCTCCTTGTTTTTAAGGGGTGCTTTTTTATAAAAAGAAGGTGTTTAAATGATAGAAAAATGGAAGCTTGCTGTTAAGGAATTTTTAAAGGATTATGAAGAAAATGATGATGTTATAGGTGCAATGCTTTGCGGAAGTTATGCAAATGATAACCAAAATGAAAATTCAGATATTGATATTTGCCTAATCCTTAAAGATGAAGTTTTAAGTATAAAAAGAGGAATAAAGGAATCTAATAGTTATTTGATAGATTATTTTATAGGATATTATGAAACATTTAAAAATTATATGGATGAAGAATTTGAATTAAATGATTTTTCAACAATTAATATGCTTGCTTTTAGTAAAATAATTTATGACTTAACGGGAGAAACAAAAAAACTTCAGGATTTAGCTTTATCCTATATAGATAGGGAAATAAGCCCTATTACAAGTTCTAAATTGGCTGTTAATAATTATCAAATATGGAAGTATCAAAATGAACTTAAAACGGCGTTAAGTGAGGAAAGTACGAATTTTAACTTGATTTATTATAAACTTTTAGATAAAATTTTAAACTATTATTATGAGTATTTAGAATTACCAAAATTACCAATTACAAAAGCATATAAGATACTTACTAATGAAGATTACAAAGATAAGTTTCATATTTTTAAAGTACCAGAGCAAGAATTTATAAGAATATTTGCGTTATGCTATGAAATTAATAAACCTACTATTATGTACAAAAATATTAGTTTGTTAATTTCTTATTATTATGAAAAAGTTGGTGGTTTCAATATCAAGAAATTTCTAATAGAAAATAAATTAAATTAGGGAGAAATAAGATGATTAATGAGGAATTATTAAATATGTTAAGTGATTGTGAAGTTTCACTTTTTAAAAAAATTTGTGTTTTAAGAAATAGTAACTTAAGCTATAGCGATTTGATTAAATTATCGGAAGAATATACCGATAATGTTGCTATGCAAAAAGCTATTGAAACAATTTGTTTAGATATGTCGGGAGCAAGAAATTATGCGAAAATTTCTAATAATGAAAGGAAACATGACAAGTTAGAAGGTAGGGCTAAACAAAAAAGAATGATTTATAAAAATATCAAATGGAGGGATAAATAATGATTAATATAAAAGAAAATGAAAATTTAAATATCTTAAATCATTCTTGTGCACATTTGCTTGCACAAGCTGTAAAACATTTATATCCAGAGGCTAAATTTTGGGTTGGTCCAGTAATAGAAGAAGGTTTCTATTATGATATTGATTTAGGAGATAATACTTTAACTGAAGAAGATTTAGTAAAAATAGAAAAAGAAATGAAAAAATGTGCTAAAGCAGATAAAAGAATATATAAGGAAGAAATATCTAAAGAAGATGCTTTGGAAAAGTTTAAGGACGATCCTTATAAAATAGATTTAATTAGTAGAATGGATGAAAATGATACGGTTATTTCTTGTTATACTCAAGGAGATTTTACTGATCTTTGCCGTGGACCTCATGTTGAAACTACTAAAAAAATGAAGTATTTTAAGCTTATTAAACATAGCGGTGCATACTGGAAGGGTGATGCTAAAAACAAAATGCTTCAAAGAATATATGGGGTGTGTTTTGAAACAGAAGAAGATTTAAATGATTATTTAAACGAGTTAGAAGAAAGAAAACAAAGAGATCACAGAAAAATAGGTAAAGAGCAAGAATTATTTATGAACCATGAACTTGTTGGTTCTGGTATGCCACTTTGGCTTCCTAATGGAGCTATAGTACGTAAACAACTTGAAAATTACATTTATGAAAAAGAACAAAAATTAGGATATAATCACGTTTATACGCCTTGTGTTGGAACTACTAACTTATATAAAACTTCAGGTCACTGGGATCATTATAAAGAAAATATGTTTCCGGTTATGAAAGTTGATGAAGAAGAATTTGTTTTAAGACCAATGAACTGCCCTCATCATATGCTTGTTTATAAAAATAAACTTCATTCTTATAGAGATCTTCCAATTAGAATAGGTGAGTTTGCTACTGATTTTAGATATGAAGCGTCAGGCGCTGTTAAGGGTCTTGAACGTGTTAGATGTATGTGTCAAAATGATGCTCATTTATTTGTAACTCCAGAACAAATTGGAGAAGAATTTAAAAAAGTTGTAGGTCTTATTCTGGATGTATACAAAGATTTTGGTATCAAAGATTATAAATTTAGACTATCACTTAGAGATCCGGAAGATAAAGAAAAATACTTTGATGATGATGAAATGTGGAATAAGGCTGAAGATAAGTTAAGGGAAGTTTTAAAAGAATTAGGTGTTAGTTATTTTGAAGCTACTGGAGAAGCTGCGTTTTATGGACCTAAATTAGACGTAGAAGTAAAACCAGCTGTAGGACCTGAAGTTACTTTATCTACTTGCCAATTGGACTTTTTGCTTCCAAGAAAATTTGATTTATCTTACATAGATAAAAACGGAGAAAAGAAAGTTCCGGTAGTTCTTCATAGGGCTATATTTGGTACTTTTGATAGATTTACTGCCTTTTTAATAGAAGAAACTAAAGGAGCTTTTCCAACTTGGCTTGCACCAGTACAAGTAAACGTTATTCCGGTTAACAATAACTATCATTTAGAATATTCTAAAGAAGTTTATAGTATGTTAAGGGAAAACGGTGTTAGAGTAGAATTAGATGACAGGGAAGAAAAGTTATCTTATAAAATGAGAGAATCTCAAACTAAGAAAGTTCCTATTACCTTAATACTAGGTGATAAAGAAAAAGATCAAGGAATGGTAAGCTATAGAAGGCATGGTTCTGATAAAACTTATTCTGTTGAGAAAAATATGTTTGTAGAATTACTTCTTAATGAAATAAATAATAAAAGAATAAAAGCTCAGGAAAATTAAACCTGAGCTTTTTGTTAACTTAAAGGTAAAGAAAACTATCTTTATCATATAGTAAAGTTATTTTTCTTCCTTTAGAAGTTATAAAGCCTTCTTCTTTTAAATATTTAAGTTCTCTTGACATAGCACTTCTATCTACTGCTAGGTAGTCAGCAAAATCAGTAAACGTAAAAGGAAGATAAATATGTTTAGAACCATGTTTTTTAGACATGATGTTAAAATATTCTAGGAGTTTATCTCTGATTGTTTTTTTGGTTAAAATTTGTATTCTTTCGTTTTTTTCATCTATTATATTAGTTGTTATTTCAAGTAAATTTTTCATAAACTGATTATAATAAGAGTAGTTATTTTGACTATAATTAATAATTCTATCATAGTCTATTATAATCATCTTGGTATCTTCTTTGGTTATAATATCGTATTCACTGCTAGATAATGAAGATATGGTAGAACCAAATAGTGATTCTTCTTCTAATTCCTCTATAATAGTCCTATTACCGTTATAATCTGTCCTTATTATTTGAGCATATCCACTAATTATAATTCCAATTATATTTTCGTTTTTTATGCTAGATAAAATCGTATTATCTTTTTTAAAAGAAAGGGTATTAGCTTCCAATAATTTAAGTAATTTTTCTTTATCTTTTACATTAATTTTGTTGAATAAATTAGACATTTTACACCTCTTAATAAAATAATATCACTTTTTTAAATAAGTTGCAATTGCAACATTTGTTTTTGTTTTTACTGTGGTATATTTATGGTAGCGAAGAAAGGTAGGCAGTGAAAATGAAAATAATAAAAAGAGACGGACACATGGTTGATTATTGTCCAGAAAAAATAGAAAAAGCTATTTTAAAAGCTAATTTGGAAGTAGAAGAAGAAGATCAAGCATCTTCTACTCAAATTAAAAATATCATTAAGTATATTGAAAAATTGGGTAAAAAAAGAATGCTTGTTGAAGATATACAAGACATAATCGAAATGAAACTTATGTCGATTGGAAAGTATACTTTAGCTAAAAAATACATTACTTATAGATATACAAGAGAATTAGTTAGAAGAAGTAATACGACTGACTTAGCTATTAAAGAATTAATAGATGGAGAAAGTGAGTATTGGAATACTGAAAACTCTAATAAAAATGCAAAAGTTGTTACAACTCAAAGAGATTATTTGGCTGGTATAACTAGTACTGATATAACAAGAAGGTTTCTTCTTCCTGAAGATATAGTTCAAGCCCATGATGATGGTATTATCCACTTTCATGATGCAGATTATTTTGCTCAAAATGCACTTCATAACTGTGACTTAATAAACCTTGATGATATGCTTCAAAATGGTACAAATATAAATGGAGTTATGATTGAAAAGCCACATAGATTCTTAACGGCTATGACAATTGCAACGCAATTAATTACGGCGGTTTCATCAAGTCAGTATGGTGGAGCTACCATAACACTTACGCATTTAGCACCATTTGTTAGAGAAAGCTATAATCGTTTCTTAAAGAAATATAAAGATAGAAAATTTAGTAAAGCTGATTGTGAAAAATATGCTAAAGAAGATTTAGCTAAAGAAATAAATGATGGTGTTCAAACATTCCAATACCAAATTAATTCAATGACTACAACTAATGGACAAGCACCGTTTTTAAGTGTTTGCATGTATTTAGGTGAAACTACTGAATATAAAGAAGAACTTGCTATGATTATAGAGGAAGTTTTAAAACAAAGAATAGAGGGTATGAAAAATGAAAAAGGTGTTTATATAACTCCTGCTTTTCCAAAACTTTTATACGTTCTTGAAGAAGATAACATGCATGAAGATAGTAAATATTGGTATTTAACTAAACTTGCTGCAGAATGTACTGCAAAAAGAATGGTACCTGATTATATTTCTGAAAAAGTAATGAAACAAGTTAAAATCGATAAAAATGGTAATGGTCAGTGCTATCCTTGTATGGGATGCCGTTCTTTCTTAACACCATATGTTGATGAAAAAGGAAATCCTAAATATTACGGAAGATTTAACCAAGGCGTTGTTACTCTTAACTTAGTAGATGTTGCGTTATCTTCTGATAAAGATATGGATTTATTCTGGAAATTAATGGAAGAAAGACTAGAGCTATGTCATAGAGCTTTACAAATAAGACATAAAAGATTATCTAAGGTAACATCAGATGTTGCACCTATTTTATGGCAACATGGAGCTTTAGCAAGATTAGGTAAGGGTGAAAGCATCCATGAATTATTGCACCACGGATATTCTACGATATCACTTGGATATGCTGGGCTTTATGAATGTGTTAAATTTATGACTGGACACTCTCATACTGATAACGGAAAAGGTAAAGAATTTGGTCTAGAAGTTATGAGAAAATTAAATGAAGCTTGTAATAAATGGAAAGAAGTAGAAGATATAGATTATAGTGTTTATGGAACACCTATTGAATCAACTACTTATAAGTTTGCAAAATGCTTAAGAGATCGTTTTGGTAAAATAAAAGGAATTACTGATAGAGATTATATTACTAATTCATATCATGTTCCTGTGTTTGAAGAAATTGATGCATTTACTAAATTGAAACTTGAAAGTGAGTTCCAAAACTTAAGCCCAGGTGGTGCTATATCTTATGTTGAAACTCCAAATTTAACTAATAACTTAGATGCTGTAATTGAGGTAATTAAATTTATATATGACAACATAATGTATGCTGAATTAAATACTAAATCAGACTATTGTCAAGAATGTGGTTATACTGGAGAAATTTTAATTGATGATAAATTAGAATGGTATTGCCCAAACTGTGGAAATAAAGATCATGACAAACTAAATGTAGCAAGAAGAACATGTGGCTACATTGGTACTAATTTCTGGAATAAAGGAAGAACTCAAGAAATAAAAGAAAGAGTAATTCATATTGATAACAAAGATGCTGAGGAATAAACTATGAGATATAATAAGATAAGAAAGATGGATATATCAAATGGTCCAGGAGTTAGGGTATCAATTTTTATGCAAGGGTGTACTTTTAATTGCAAAAATTGTTTTAATCCAGAAACTCACGATTTTAAAGGTGGTAAAGAATTTACTGATGAAACGGTTGATAAAGTGCTAGAACTCGCTGATAAAGATTACATAGTAGGTTTATCAATCTTAGGTGGTGAACCTATGCACCCTAAAAATATTGATGGGACTATGAAATTAGCTAAGGCATTTAAAGAAAAATATCCAAATAAGACGGTATGGTCTTGGACAGGCTTCTTATTTGATAGAGATTTAAAAGATAAGGAGATTATGAAGTATATTGATGTACTTATTGATGGACAGTATAAAGATAAACTTCATAATCCTACTTTAAAGTGGCGTGGGTCATCTAACCAAAGGGTGATAGATGTTCCAAAGTCACTAAAAAATAAAAAAGTAATATTATTTGAAGAAAAGGAACTAGTGGGAGTATAAAATGAGGACAAGAGGATTTGAAATAGCTAAAGGTTTTGAGGATAAAGATATTAGTTTACCTATAAGAAAAACTAAAGGGGCCGCAGGTTATGATATAGAAGCAGCAGAAGACTGCGTTATAGAACCTTTTAAACCTGGTATGAAACCAACGTTAGTTAAAACTGGCCTTAAAGCCTACATGCCAGAAGATGAATATTTAATGTTATGTAACAGGAGTTCTAATCCAAAGAAAAAAGGACTTGTAATGGCAAATAGTGTAGGGATAATAGATTCTGATTATTACGGTAACGTAGATAATGATGGTGCATTTATGTTTGCTTTCTATAACGTAAAAAATGAAGTTGTTACGATAAAAAAAGGAGAGGCAATAGGTCAAGCTATATTTATGAAATATCTAGTAACAGATGGTGATAAAGCTGATGGCATTAGAGTTGGTGGATTTGGTTCTACTGATAAAAAGTAAAAGAAACGTAAAGTTTCTTTTTTTAATAGACATAAAATTGACTATAATATTTAATGATGATAATATAAAATTGGGAGATGATAATATGAAAAATCTTGACAATAAAGGTTTTACGTTAATAGAATTACTAGCAACAATAGTAATATTATCCGTTGTTTTAGTAATTGCGACGATGAGTGTGTTTAAAATAATTAATGAATCAAAAGAAAAATCAAAGTATGCTTCTGCAAGAGAAATTACTAGCATAGCGGCAGCTTACTTAACTGCAGAAACAGATGGTGTCGAAACCATTGGTGAAAAAAAATGTATATCTATAAAAAAACTTATAGAAAATGGGTATTTAGAAAAAGATGCAACTAACCCAGCAACAGGAGAAAATAGCTTTGAAGGTTACGAAAACTCGAAAATTTGTAAAGGGGATTATACTAACCAATCTGGAAATAAAGTAGGAACAAATGAAGAAGGTGAGTTAGGTTATTCATTTGATGACTTTTATTATGTAATAGTTGATAGTTCTAATCAACCTCCAGATAATGAAGATAGTTCGGTAGTCGATGTAACTGAATCAGAATATTATAAATATTATAGATGGAATAATACAAAATTATTAGGATTATCAGCTGAAGGTGAAGAATATTTTAAAACTAATAAAGAATTAATCATACCAGAAGGTACAACTGAAATAGCAGATGGCGCTTTATTGGTCCCATATGGGTATACTGGCACTATACCAAATTTTCAATCCTATGAATCTTCATTAAATGATATAGCTGAGTATAATAGAAAAAATAATAGGTTAACTGGTGTGACTTTAACCTTTCCTGAAACTTTAAAAAAGATTGGTAATTTTTCCTTTGCTAGTTTATCAGCTACAGGAGATTTAATATTACCAAATAATATTGATGAAATTGGAATATATGCTTTTTATTCAAATAATTTTAACGGAAATTTGAAATTACCAGAAAAACTAGAAATTATTAAAGACTATTCTTTTGGAGCAAATCAATTTACAGGAGATCTTTTAATACCGTCAGGTACTAAAGAGATAGGATATGGAGCATTTCATATGGCAGGTTTTACAGGAAATTTAAAATTGTCTCAAGGACTAAAAAAAGTTGGTCATTATGCTTTTTACATGTGTAATTTTATTGGTGATTTAGTAATACCGGATAGTGTTACAGAAATAGGTGTTGTTTCATTTGGCATCGGGTATACCGGAAGCCTAACGCTATCTAAAAATTTAACAGAAATACCTCAAATGGCTTTTGTTGGAACTGGTTTTACTGGAGAATTATATATACCAGATAATATAAAGAATATAAAATATGAGGCTTTTAGGAATTGTAAAAATATTACTTCAGTTTCTATATCATCAAATACTACATATGTAGAAAAACAAGGGACTGATGAAACTGGTATGAGAATAGATGTTTCTTTCCCTTCAAATGTAGTAATTAAAAAAAGATAAATTATAATTTAAAGAGTAGGAGAGTGGAAAAAATGAAAAATAAAGGATTTACATTAGTAGAACTTCTGGCTGTAATTACAATTCTCGCTGTTATATTTGTGATTGCAACGGTTAGTATAAGTACGGTGATAAAAAATTCCAAGGAAAAAGCAAAGTTTATTGCTGCAAATGATATTGTTGATATTGCTAGTGCTTATTTTGAAACGGAAAGTGTAAGTAAAGAAAATGGTACTTGTGTTAAGATTAAAGATTTAATTAATAAAGGTTATTTAGAAAAAGATGCAACTAACCCAGCAACAGGAGAAAATGGAGATTTTAGTGATTCTGATATGATATGTATAAATAGTGGTAGTACTAAACAGGATGATTACAAAAGTCATGATGGACAATATAGTTTTGATGGTTTTTACTATAAGCTTGGGTCTATTAGTACAACTTCCGCTAGAAAAGGTGATGTTAATTTAGATGGGAAAATAACAGAAGAAGATGCAAGGCTAGTTCTAAAATTTTCAGCTTGATTAGTCACACCAACAGATACTCAAAAAGACTTAGCTGATATAAATGAAGATGGAAAAATAACTGCAATAGATGCAAGAAAAGTTTTGCAGTTGGCTGGAAAACCTGATGAATATTTAATGGGTGATGTTAATTTAGATGGAGAAATAACAGAAGAAGATTCAAGTCTAGTTATGCAGATTTCTGCAGGAACAGCATCTGCAATGGATCTTCAAAGACAGTTAGCTGATTTAAATGAAGATGGGAATATTACAGCAGTGGATGCAAGATATGTTTTACAAATTATTGAAGGTATAAGAGTTCAATAAGAAAAAATGCTTTAATTTTATGATTAAAGCACTTTTTTTATATAAAAAAACAAATAATTTTTTACAATTATTTGTTATGTTAAGCTGCATTTTTTCTAAATCTTTTAGCTTCTTTAGCACTCATTATAACTGTTACACCATTTAAAGTTACTTTTTGCATGTTAACTTTTTGTCTTTTTTTTGTAGCGTTTAAAGCATGTGAACGCTTGTTTCCAAATAATGGTTTTTTACTTGATACTTTTTTAGCCATATTTAATTCCTCCTTAAATACGTGTTTGCTTAATAACTTTACCATATTATTGGTAAATAGTCAAATTAAATTATAAAAAAAGTGATATTTGTAGTAAAATATTATTAGAAAGAAGGTGGCTTTATGTATTATGTTCCTTTATGGATAAAAACGGACTACTCATTATTAAGTAGTATGATAAAGATAGATGAGTTAGTAGACAAATTAAAAAAAATGGGATGTAAAGCTGCTGCTATTTGTGATGATAATATGTATGGGGTAATGGAATTTTATGATAAATGTAAAAAAAATGATATTAAACCTATTATAGGATTAGAATTAAGCTTAGATTATAATATTCTTCTTTATGCCAAAAATTATGAAGGTTATCAAACTTTATGTCAATTAGATACGTCAAAAAGTGAAGGTAAGCTAGATAAAGAAAGTTTATACACGAATTTAGATAATTTATTAGTGGTTATACCTTTTAAAAGTATAGAGAAAGCAAAAGATATTTTTAATTACTCAAATGATATTTTTATAGGTTATGAAACGGAGTTAGAAAGAGAAAAAATACAAGGTAAAAAAGTTTATATAAAAAAAATATTAACTTTAAACAAGGAAGATGAAAAATATTTACCATTTTTATATAAAATAAAAGAATTAGAATATAATAATAGCGAAGATGTTACTCTTTTAGGTGAAGTAAGTTTTGAAGATATGAAAAATAATAGTTACTTAGCTAATTTATGTAACGTTGAAATTTGTAAGCATTCTGATTTGTTACCAGTCTTTAATGAAGATAAAAATTTTAATGAAAAAAAATATTTACAAGATTTATGTTTGTTTGGTTTAAATAAGAGACTAAATGGAAATATTAAAACTGAATATTTAAAACGTTTGCAATATGAATTAAAAGTAATTGTAACGATGGGCTTTTGTAATTATTTTTTAGTTGTATGGGATTATGTTAAGTTTGCTAAAAAAAATAATATATTAGTTGGTCCTGGAAGAGGTAGTGCAGCTTCTTCTTTGGTTTCATATTCTTTAGGAATAACCGATATAGATCCTTTAAAATATGATTTATTATTTGAACGCTTTTTAAATCCAGAAAGAATAACAATGCCAGATATAGATATTGACTTTGATGCAGAAAAAAGAAATGAAGTAATAGAATATGTAATAGGTAAGTATGGTAAAGAAAAAGTTTCAGGAATCATAACATTTTCTAATCTTTTAGCTAAGCAAGTAATTAGAGATTTAGCTAGAATAGAGGGGATAAGTAATTTTAAAATAGATAATTTATTAAAATATTTTGATGATAAAAAAACTTTAAAAGAACAACTTTCTAATATTAATGTTAAAAGAATTCTTTCTGACGATAATGAGTTGAGAAGCATTTATGATGTGGGAATGCATTTAGAAGGTTTAAAAAGACATTCTTCAGTTCATGCCGCGGGAATTATTATTTCTAGTAAGAATTTAAGAAATTATGTTCCATTATACTATAATTTTGATGGTAATTATTTATGCGGCTATACAATGAATTACATAGAAGAACTAGGTCTTTTAAAAATGGATTTTTTGGGTCTTAAAAATTTAAGTTTAATTAGCAAAATAATGGGGAAAGTTGGTAATATTAATTTTAATCAAATTCCGCTAAATGATAAGAAAACATTTGAACTTTTTTGTTCTGGTAATTTAGATGGTATTTTTCAGTTTGAATCTTTAGGAATGAGAAAATTTATAGGGGAACTAAAACCAGATTCTATAGATGACTTAATAGCAGCAGTAGCTCTTTTTAGACCAGGACCAATAGACAATATTCCAAGTTATATTAAAAGAAAGCATGGAAAAGAAAAAATTACTTATTTACATCAAGATTTAGAAGGTATATTAAAGTCTACTTACGGAATTATTGTTTATCAAGAACAAATAATGCAGATAGCAAGTTTAATGGCAGGTTTTTCATATGGAGAAGCTGATGTGTTAAGAAGGGCTATGAGTAAGAAAAAAGAAGATGTTTTACTTGAACAAAAAGATAAATTTATTAAAGGTAGTTTGAAAAAAGGTTATGATGAATTAATCGCCAATAGGGTTTATGAACTTATTTTAAAATTTGCTAATTATGGTTTTAATAAAGCTCATTCTGTAAGTTATGCCATTATTGGTTATAAAATAGCTTATTTAAAAGTACACTATCCTCTAGCGTTCATGTGTGAAGTTTTAAACAATTGTATTGGAATAAATTTAAAAACTAAAAATGCGATTAACGAATGTAGGATGTTAAATTTAAAAGTTATAAAACCTAGTATTAATACTTCAAGTTGTGAATATAAGATAAGTGAAGGTGGCATAGAATGTGCAATTACGGCAGTTAAATCTGTTGGAACTTTATCTTGCAGACAAATTGTAAGTGAAAGAAGTGAAAATGGCTATTATACGTCTTTTTTGGACTTTGTGAAACGTAATTTTAAATTGGGAAAAGATGTTATTACTAAACTTATTTTAGCTGGTTTATTAGATGAATTTGGTTATACTAGAAAAACGTTAGTACAAAATTTAGAAAATGCTTTAAATTATGCAGAGCTTACTTTAGATTTAGATGAAAGTTTAGTTATGAAACCAATTATTGAAAATTATGAAGAATATACAAAGGAAGAACTTGCAAAGCAAGAAGAAGATTTGTATGGTTTTTATATAACTAATCATCCTACTAATCAATACTTATCTAGTGGTAGCATTACAACAAATATTATTAGCAAATATTTTGATAGAAATGTTTCAATGGTACTTTATTTTGAAAAGAAAAGGGAAATTAGTACTAAAAATGGTGAAAAAATGATGTTTATTACCGCAAGTGATTCCTATGGTATGATTGAACTAATAATGTTTCCAAAAACATATCAAAAATATTTTGGAATTTCTTTTCCCGGGGTATATAAGATTAGTGGAAAAGTGGAAAAAAGATTTTCAAAAATGCAAATTGTCTTATATAATATAGAAAAAGTTTAAAATAAAGGTGGTTTATTATGAATTTTATAAAGAAATTTCTAGGGCATTTGGGAACTATTAATAACCATAGGGTTAAAGTTTTTTTACTTAGCATTAAAGCAGGGATTCCTTAAAGAGGTTTATTACATGACTTATCTAAATATAGTTTTACAGAATTTTTTGAAGGTGTAAAATATTATGCAGGTGGTAAAAGATCTCCTATAAAAGTCGTAAAAGAAGAAAAAGGATACAGTAGAGCCTGGTTACATCATAAGGGTAAAAATAAGCATCATTTTGAATATTGGACTGATTTAACTAGTACTAATTACTTGCCAATAATTCCTTATAAGTATGCTGCCGAAATGATATGTGACCAAATAGCAGCGGGACAAACGTATCTTAAGGATAGGTGGAATGAAAGTGAACCATTAAATCATCTTAGAAAACGAAAAGATAAAATTTATATAAATGATAATATTTATGCTTTTTTAGAAAATTTTTATATTTATATGGAAAAATATGGAATAAAAAATGCTTTAAATAAAAAAATATTAAAAAAATTCTATGATGAAAGTGTTATTAAAAAATAGTTGGGTGATATATTCTTTAAACTAGATTAAATCTAGTTTTTTTGTTATAATCAAGAAGGTGATATAAATGAAACTACTTGAAAGGTTTAATATTAAAACTAGTAATATGCATATTTATGATACAGCATTTTCACATTCATCATATTGTAATGAGCATAACTTAAAAGAAGATTATCAAAGGTTAGAATTTTTAGGTGATAAGGTATTAGATCTTATTATGAGTGACTACCTTTATAATACAACTAATTATGAAGAAGGTAAAATGACAAAGATAAGATCAATGTATGTATGTGAAAATGCTTTATATGAGTATGCTTTGATACTTGATTTTCCGGATTATGTAAAAATCGGCAAAGGTGAAGAAGCTTCTGGAGGAAGGTTTAGAAAAGCGACTCTTGCTGATATGTTTGAAGCTTTTTTAGGAGCTGTTTATTTAGACCAAGGTTATTTAAAAGCTAGAGAAATAGTGTATGAAATTGTTATTCCATTTATTAAAGAAAAACCTGAAACTTTTTTTATAGATTATAAATCAAGACTTCAAGAACTAGTTCAAACAACAAAAAAGTCAGTTAACTATGAATTAGTTAAGGAAGAAGGCCCTTCACACGATAGAACCTTCACCGTTAATGTTATAGTAGATAATATTATTCTTGGTACTGGTCATGCTAAATCAAAAAAAGAAGCAGAGCAAGAAGCAGCAAAAGAGGCTTTAAATAAGCAGGCTAAAGTTTAGTTAGGAGTGAATAAGATGTATTTAAAGGAGATAAGAACAGTAGGATTTAAGTCTTTTGCTGAAAAAATAAAAATAGATTTTACTAAAGGAATATCTGGGGTAGTTGGTCCTAATGGTTCTGGTAAAAGTAATATAGTAGATGCGGTAAGATGGGTTTTAGGAGAACAATCTGTTAAACAACTTCGTGGTGAAGGTGCAATGTCGGATGTTATTTTTTCTGGCAGCAAGTCTAGAAAGGCATCATCTAGCGCAAGTGTTACATTGATTTTTGATAATAGTGATAAATATTTACCTATAGATTATACAGAAGTTCAAGTTAAAAGGTGTATCTATAGGACAGGGGAAAATGAATATTTTTTAAATAATGAAAAATGTAGGCTTAAAGACATAAGTGATTTGTTTTCTGATACAGGAGTTTCAAAAGAATCTTTTAATATAATTTCTCAAGGTGATATAGGGGTTATTCTTTCAAATAAACCAGAAGAAAGAAGAATAATTTTTGAAGATGCAGCAGGGGTTATAAAATACAAAAAAAGAAAAGAAGAGGCTTTAAGGAAATTAGAAAGAACACATGATAACATGAACCGTGTTGAAGATATAATAAGTGAAATTAAAACAAATTTAGGGCCTTTAGAAAAACAAAGTAATGATGCTAAAAAATATTTGGAAAATAAAAAGAAATTGGAAGAAATAGAAGTTTCTTTAATCGTAAATGAAGTAGATGAAATAAATAAAGAATACCGAGAGGATAAAAATACAATTTCAATTTTAAATAAAGAAATTTTAAAATTAGAGTCTGGTAATAATATAGATTCTTCAAAAATAGAAGAGTTAAAGTTAAGTCAAACAAAATTAAATGAAGAGCTTTATAAGTGCCAGCAAAAGTTAGTTACTTCTTCTTCTTTAGTTCAAAATTTAAAAGGTCAAAAAGAACTTATTGTAGAAAGACAAAAATACAGTGCGAGTGATTCAAAGGTTCATGATAATTTAATAAGTTTAAAAGAAAATGCTTTAAGGAAAGAAAACGAAATATTTAAAGCCCAAAATGATATTAATTTATACGAGGAAAAAAATAAAAATATAACTGGAAAAATTTTGGAAATCAATAAAAAATTAGAAGAGTTAAAGAGTGAACATGAAAAAAGTGAAAAAGAATTGATTGATCATAATAGATTGGAAAATGAAATAAAATATAAAATTGAAATGATTAAAAATACAATAGAAAATAATTCAGGAGTTCCGTATGCTGTTAAAAACGTTTTAGATAACCCTAAGCTAGTTGGTATTCACGGTGTTGTTGGGGCTTTATTGGAAACAGATAATGAATATGCAGAGGCTATATCTACTGCACTAGGAGCTTCTTCTAACTATGTTGTAGTTGAAGATGAATTTGCTGCAAAAGATGCAATCAATTATTTAAAAATAAATAAGTTTGGAAGGGTTACTTTTTTACCATTAAACATAATTAAAGAAAGATATATTGATAATGAAACTTATAGACTATTAATTAATGATAAAGAATTTATAGGAGTAGCTAGTGATTTAATTAGATATGAATCAAGTTATCATAATATTATGAGAAATTTACTTGGAACTACTATTGTAGTACCTGATTTGGATGTAGCTAATGCTTTAGCTAGAAAAATAAATTATAGGTATAAAGTAGTTACTTTACAAGGTGAGATAGTTAACGTAGGAGGTTCATTAACTGGTGGTACTTTAAAGAATTCATTTAATTTAATTACCCAAAAATATCAGTTGCAAGATAATAAAGTTTTATTAGAAAATTTAGAAAAAAAGCGAGCTAATCTAGAAATGGTAATAAATGAAATGGATGCTAAGTTTAAAGAAGTTAGTGAATTAAAAAACTCATTTGTTTTAGATAAAACCAATAATGAAATAGCTTATAAATATGAACTAGAAAGAAAAAACAACTTAAAGTTAGAGCTAGCTACGATGCAAAATGAGATAAATAATATTAATAGTTTACTTAACAATACTTTATCAGAAGAAGAAGAAAAAATTATAAATAAATATTATGAAGAAGAAAAAAATAAATCTATTTTAGAATCTAAAATAAGAACAATAAAAGAAAACTTAGAAAATTTAAATGATGAAGTAATTAGACTTGAAAAGGAAAGTAAGATTAATAATAGTGCTTATTTTAAAAAGCAACAAGAATTAAAGAATTTAGAAATAAAAGTTAACAGGGCAGACGTTAAGTTAGATAATTTATTAAACATTTTAACTGAGGATTATGCTATTACTTTTGAGAAGGCAAAAGCTAATTATATTTTAGAAATGGATAAGTTGGAAGCTAGAAAATTAGTTGATAGTTGTAAATTAGAAATAAAAAAATTAGGTGACGTTAACGTTGGAGCAATCGAAGAATATAAAAGAATTTTAGAAAGATATAATTTCTTAGAATCACAAAAAGAAGATTTAATAAAGGCCGAAAATACAATATTAGAAATTATAAAAGAGTTAGATGGTATTATGAAAGAAAAATTCACTGAGACGTTTGACCAAATTAAGTTAAAATTTAAGGAAGTATTTAAAAAACTATTTGGCGGTGGAGATGCTGAATTATTATTAACTGATCAAAATAATATTTTAGAAACCGGAATAGAAATTAAAGCTTTACCTCCTGGAAAAAAACTTCAGCATATATCTCTTCTTTCTGGTGGTGAAAAAACTTTAACAGCTATATCCCTTTTGTTTGCTATTTTAGAAACAAGACCAGTTCCATTTTGTATACTAGATGAAGTTGAAGCAGCTTTAGATGACGCAAATGTAGATAATTTTGGTAAATTTTTAAATACATTTAAAAATAAAACACAATTTATAGTTATTACCCATAAAAAGAAAACCATGGAATATGCGGATGTATTATATGGTATTACTATGCAAGAATCAGGGGTTTCAAAATTAGTTAGTGTAAAATTAGAAGAAATTGAAAACAAATAAAAAAGTTCCTGTTATATCTAGAACTTTTTTGTTTACATAAAAGTATTGTGAACTTTTATTTTTACGTTAATAAATGATATAATTATTATGGTGATTAAAATGATTTTAAATACTTTAAAAATAGATGATGTAAAGGAATGCGTTATTGAAGCTTTAGAAAATGAAGGTGCTGGTGTTACAAAAATAAATGGTATGGTTGTTTTTGTACCTAAAGCTCTTGTTGGGGAAAAGGTAAGAGTAAGAATTGTAGAAATTAAAAAGAATTATGCTAGAGCAAAAATTATTGAAGTTATAGAAACTTCAAAAAATAGAATTGTTAGTGATTGCCCTTATTATGGGGAATGTGGGGGCTGTAATTTAAGACATCAAAGTGATGAATATAATTTAAAGTTTAAAAAAGAAAAGGTGGAAATTGCTTTACAAAAAATAGGGAAAATAGATGTTAAAGTAAGTGATATAGTTCCATCATTTAAAAGCGATAATTATAGAAATAAGGCTAGTTTTAAAGTTGAAGGAGACCGCATAGGATTTTATGGAGAAGGAACTTATCAATTAGTTGATATAGAAAATTGTATGTTACTTGAAAAAGAAATAAATGAATCTTTGTTAGTAATTAGAGATTACTTAAAAAAATATCAAAATGAGATAAAAACGGTAGTGATAAGACATGGTAATGCTCTTGATGAATTTTTAATTGATATTTTTTCTACTAATTCTAATGATGCCGGGATTTTAAACTATTTGGTAGGTAGAATAGAAAATTTAAAAACTGTTATATTTAATGATAAGGTAATTTATGGGAATGGTTATATAAGTCAAATTTCAAATGGATTAATGTTTAAATGCTCTGCTAAATCTTTTTTTCAAGTAAACAGTATGCAAATGGAAAAACTATATGATATAGCTATTAAAAAAGCAAAATTAAGTAAAAATGACTTGGTGCTTGATTTATACTGCGGAACAGGTACAATAACTAGCATTATTGCAGGACACGTAAAAAAAGTAATTGGAATAGAAATAGTAGAAGATGCAATTATTAATGCTAAAGAAAACATAGTTACTAATAGTATTAGTAATGTAGAATTTATTTGCGGAGATGCTGCTAAAAAAATAAGCAAAATAAAAGATAATATAGATGTTATTTTTGTTGATCCTCCAAGGGCTGGTATAGATAGAAAAGCTATTGCTATAATGAAAAAAATATCCCCTAAAAAGATAATATATATATCTTGTAACCCTGTTACTATGGCAAGGGACTTAAGTTATTTAAGCGATATGTATGATGTAAAAGAAGTGATTCCCGTTGATATGTTTCCTAAGACAGCGCATGTGGAATGTGTGTCAGTGCTAAGTCGAAAAGCACAGTAAAATAAGGATTTTTGAAAATAAAAAATACAAAAAAGTGAAAAAAGTAAAAATTTTTGAACTTGTAAAAATAAGGTTGTATGTATGTAATATGTTTCCACATACAATGTCTAGTGGTATTGGTTGACTAATTCAATTATATAATTTAAAGCATAATCTTATTTAACAGATAATGGTGGTATCGTTATGAAAAAGAGAAAAATAAAGATGGATGACTATGAATTAAAAATAATTATAAACGCTTTAAATGTTATGAGAACAAAATTAATAAATGAAAATAAAAATACCGAAGTTATAGATGAACTACTTTTAAAATAAATTGATATATTAGAAAAATAAAAAGTATTAGACTATTGCTTATTGATAAAAACTAAAGGAGAGTTGAGAAAATGGATGAAAGAATTAATGAATTGATTGAAATATTAAAAAAAGATTCTGGATTTTTTAGAAATATGTTATATAAAAATTTAATGTGTATTGAAAATGTTAGGAGTAATTTTAATGAAGAAGATTTAAAAAGATTATATATTGCTTTTGCGTTAATAAGAAATAAAAAAATAAATGGATTGGAAGAATTTAGAAAAAATACTGAGTTACTAATGAAATCGCCTAAATTAGATGGTGCTATAGTGAATTTTAAAAAAGTTTATGAAACAGAAGAGTGGTTACAAATAGAACTAGAGAGCCAAGAAGTCTATCCATATAAATTATATATGAGCATTGATAATTCTGATTTGTGTTATGTGGCAACTAAAATTATTCAAGAATGTTTAAAGAGAAATAGGCATGACTTTTCTTTTAAAGTTAATTTAAAAGAGAGCGTAAATAGAAGAGATAATTTAGTAATTTATTGTACGGAAGAAAATTTGCAATTTTATTATAATATTTTAAAGCTATCTATACATAAAGTTAAAGTAAACGGGCCACATTTATTAGGATATAAATTAGGAAGTAATATTTATGGAGGAAATGACTTTGATAATGGAACAGTTAGCTATTCAGAAAAAATATGTGATGAATTTTATGAGCAACTATGTAATTCCATTTCTCCAGAAGATATCGCTGCTAGTTTTTATTCAAATTTATATAATAATGATATGATAAGTATAATTGAAAATGGAACTTTAAGTCAAAATAAAAGTAAATAACAAATTTAATGAAACTTTGCAAGATAAGTTAAAACCTTATATAACTATTAGGAATAATTTTTTGAATAAAGATAGTGCTCTCATTAAAGTATTAAATTTTAATAGTAATCAAAACTTTTTTGTTTTTTATAAAGATGAAACTGGAAAGTAAATAAAAGTCTTAAAAAATATATTATTTAATGAAAAAATATAGGAGTAAATATTATTTATACAATTTTATGTGTTTATGTTATAATTATAAATAAGTTATGAGAGTGAGGAATATTAATGAAATTATATAATACACTAACAAAAAAAGTAGAGGAGTTTGTACCACATAATAAAAATGTTGTAAATCTTTATACTTGTGGTCCAACTGTTTATCATTACGCTCATATTGGTAATTTAAGAAGTTATTTGATGGAAGATATTTTAGAAAAAACTCTTATATATAATGGTTATAAAGTTAATAGAGTGATGAATATTACTGATGTTGGGCATTTATCAAGTGATTCAGATTTTGGTGATGATAAAATGGTTAGTAGTGCAAAAAAACAAAACAAAACGGTTTTAGATATTGCCAAGTTTTATACTAAAGCTTTTTTTGAAGATTGTAAAAAATTAAATATTAAGAAACCAGAAATTGTAGAGCCTGCAACTAATTTAATACCAGAATATATTAAATTGATTGAAGGATTGATAAATAAACAGTATGCATATGTTTCTGGTGGGAACGTTTATTTTGATACTTCTAAGTTGGATGATTATTACGTATTAACTAATCACAAGGAAGATGATATGATTGTAGGAGTTAGGGAAGGCGTTGAAAAGGACGATAATAAACGTAACCAAGCAGATTTTGTACTTTGGTTTACTAAATCTAAATTTGAGGATCAAGAATTAAAGTGGGAATCACCTTGGGGACTAGGCTATCCTGGATGGCACATAGAATGTTCTTGTATCAGTATGAAATATTGTGGTGAGTATTTAGATATACATTGTGGTGGGGTAGATAACATTTTTCCACATCATACTAATGAAATTGCTCAAAGCGAAGCTTATTTAGGACATAAATGGTGTAATTATTGGGTACACGGTGAACATTTAGTTGATAAAAATGGAAAGATGAGCAAAAGTAGAGGAGACTTTTTAACCATTTCCTTATTAGAAGAAAAAGGATTTAATCCATTATCTTATAGATTGATGCATTTACAATCTCATTATAGAAAACAATTATTATTCTCTTTTGAAATTTTAGAAAACTTTGAACAAGCATATAAGAAACTAAAACAAAAGACTACATCATTAAAACAAGAAGGTATTTTTTCTCAAAAACAATTTGATTATTATAATACTAAATTTATTAATTATTTAAATGATGATATGAATACATCATCTGCTTTAACAGTTTTATATGATGTTTTAAAAGATAATGATTTATCTGATATAACAAAAAAGAATTTAGTTGTTTCATTTGATAAGGTTTTATCGTTAGACTTGTTAACAGAAAAAAAAGTTGATAATAACTTGGTTATTTATGTAGAAGAACAAATAAAATTAAGGTCTCTAGCAAAAGAACAAAAAGATTTTGAAACAGCGGATAAAATAAGAAACGAATTATTAGATAAGGGCATAATTTTAAAAGATACTAAAGAAGGAACAACCTACGAAATTTTATAAAAAATATTTATAAGCCGAGATTTAAGTTTGATGTAGACATGTTTGTCTACATTTTTAATTTTAAAAAACTGGGAAATTGAAATGCACCCCTCTGGGGAGACATTTCTAAAAAAACTATAATATGATAGAATACACTTCCGAAAGGAGGTGTTTTCTTATGGCTTCAAAAGGTC
>CASDZZ010000021.1 GCA_949285875.1 uncultured bacterium
GCATAATACATCACCATTGTTCTTATATATATTATACCAAAACAAAAAGACTACTGATATAATTTACAGTAATCTTTGTATACTTTTTCAGCAGTCTCGAAATAATTGCCTTTTATTTTTTTATACCTCCAAACCTTCTATCTCTATTAGTATAAGAGTTAATAGCTATATCAAAATCTTTTTTACTAAAGTCAGGCCATAAAACATCCGTAAAATAAAGTTCAGCATAAGCCATTTGCCATAACATAAAATTACTTATCCTATATTCACCACTTGTCCTAATAACCAAATCAATTGGTGGTAATTCATTAAAAAGATAATGTTCAAACGAGGTTTTATTTAAACTGTCAATATCCAATTCGTTATTAATTACTTTTTCGCAAATTCTTTTAGTAGCATTAACAATTTCGTCTTGCCCACCATAATTTAAACAAATATTAAATATACCAGAATTATTATTTTTTGTTTCTTCTTCCATTTTTTCCATGGTTTTTAAAACTTCTTTACTAAGTCTATCTTTTAAACCAGAAAAAATAACTTTAACATTTTTTTTCTTAATAACTTCAAAATTTTCTTTAAAAGCTTTTATAAACAAGTTCATTAAATAGTCTACTTCTTCTTTGTCTCTTTTCCAATTTTCAGTAGAAAAAGCAAATACACTCAACACTTCAACACCCTTATCATAAACATATTCTGATATTGTTTTTAAAGTATCTGCTCCTTTTTGATGTCCTTTAGTACGTTTCAAACCTCTTTGTTGTGCCCATCTACCATTACCATCCATTATAATGGCTACATGACGTGGAACTTTTAAATCATTCATCTAAATACCTCCAAATAACTAACTAAAGTATATCATACATTTATACTTTATGAAACCTTATATCAATTATTTATATATAAAATTTACACAATATAAAAGAAAAAGACATTATAAACTCTCATATATATGTCTTAATTTCTTACCTACCTTTTTAATACTTCTTTCTTTAGCTACTTTATAAGCTTCTTCTGTAACATCAGGTAACTTACCATCAAAAAAATCTTTTATTTTATTTTCAAAATCATCTACGTCTTTAGCTTTATGCATATTTTTACCATCATAAAACCAACCTTCAAAAATAGGAATATCCCTTACGATAGCATTTTGTTTGCACGCACAAGCTTCTATTATAGGAATCCCTTCAGTTTCTTCTAAAGTAGGAAACAAAAATAAATCCCCACCACTCATTGCTGCTTTAATCATTTCAGGCTCAACATAACCTGCAAAAACAAGATTATCAAGCTTTGTATTTACTGCCCTTCTAACCTTTTTTGTAGCTGCTGCTAAAGGACTATAACCAAACCAAATAAACTTATATTCTGGAAGTCTTCTAGCTAATTCTACAAAATCTACAATACCTTTTCTTTCAATATATAAACCGACGCCAAAAATAACCTTATCATTTTTTTTAAAATTATATTTTTTTCTAAACTCTTCAGCTAATTTTTCATCTTTTTTAAAAAAATCTAACTCTATTCCATTAGAAACATCATATATTTTTTTATTTTCAAGCCCCTTATAACCCTGAAGTAATCTTTTGGAATAAGGTGTTGGAGTTACTATAACATCACCTAAACTATAACATTTAATTAGCCACTTCTTAAAAAGAGGAGAAATTTGTTTACAAAAGATAAATCCAGATTTAAAATCTTCTTCCGTAGAATGAGCGTGATAAACAATTTTCTTTCCCATTTTTTTTGCTTTTTTAGCTAATAGATAAGATTTTAAAAAATACGTATTTATATGTAAAATATCATAATCATCCTTAGGATTTAAAGTATACTCTATTTTTTCTTCCTCTAAAGCTTTCATTTGATGTTTTATAGCCTTTCCTAAGCCAGACTTTCCTAGCATCTTTTCATTTTCAGTATATAAAAGTACTTTCATAACACCAACTCATTTCTTTTAAAAAACGAAATTAATTTTGTTCTTGTTTTTTCATGTAGAAACTAATAGTTCGTTCTAGAGGATCTTCTTCTGTATCCGGTTTGTTTTCTTCTACTCCTACATAACTTAAACTATTATCTCTATCCTTTAGTTTAATATATTCATTCTTGATAGAAATTATATCATTTTGACATTTAGATAAGAAACTAATGCACTCTTCTAACCCTTGAATTTTACCCTTTTTTTCTTTTTTATTTGTAGAGAAAACTCCTATTTTTATACTACCTTTTTTAATTATTACATCACTTATTATTTTTTCCAATTGGTTAATAATACCATCTACATTTTCTAGATCACCAGTTAACTTTTCATCTAATATAATTTCATTTATAGCTAATTTTTTTATAATTTCTTTTACGATTTTATTTAAATTATTAGATAATAATTCAATATCTTTTTGAATAACAGTTTTTAAAGCATTATTAAAATCTTTAGAAACAGTAACTGGTTTATCTAAATCTAAACCCTTAGGAAAATCTATTTTAGAAAAATCTATTTTTTGACTTTCAAAACTATAAAATTTGATCCTTGGCTCATTGTTATTCATAAAAGCCCCTCCTATCATACTAATTATATAATAACATAAAATTTTCGTGATGTATATAAATTAATTATTTTTTACTTTTACCTTTTTTATCTTTCTTACTATTATCACTAGAACGTTTTGCTTTATCATTTTTAACTTTTTTAGTTTCTTCTTTTTTTTCTTGCATACTTTCTTTTAAAATGTGAAAGTTTAAAGGTTTTATATGAAGTTTTGCTTTGTCAATCAATATATCAGTTGTTAATACAAGCCAAGTTATTAGTAAAACTAAAACAATATAAATGATAACTCCAAATTTTCTATCTTTTAAAACATAAAATATAGAAGCAAGAGAAAATAATCCACTAACCGCATAAATAATTAACACGGTAACTCTTTGGCTAAATTTTTTATTAAGTAACTGATGATGTAAGTGCTTTTTATCGGCTTCATAAATTGGTTTATGTTTAATAACTCTTCTTAAAATTGCAAATAAAGTATCTAAAATTGGAATTGCTAAAATAAGCATAGGTACTACTAAAGAAGTTAAAGTTACAGCCTTAAAACCTTCTAAACAAACAACCGCAATCATAAAGCCTAGAAACATGGAACCTGTTTCTCCCATGAAAATTTTAGATGGATTAAAATTAAAAATCAAAAAGCCTAAACAAGCACCTAACATTATAAATGTTAAAGTAATTTCCAAGCTACCAATGTTATGCATTAAAAATGCTATAACTCCTATCGTAGCAAAAAATATACTTGATATTCCAGCCGCAAGACCGTCTAAACCATCAATAAAATTAATACAATTCATTAAAGCTACTATAAAAATAATAGTTAAAGGGTAAGCCATATTACCAAAGTCAAAATAAAAACCAAAAGCTGATATATCATTTAATAATATTTTTCCATAAAAAGTAATTATC
This sequence comes from uncultured bacterium, assembly GCA_949285875.1. Taxonomy (GTDB): domain Bacteria; phylum Bacillota_I; class Bacilli_A; order RF39; family UBA660; genus Aphodocola. Next base: position 3,443 of record CASDZZ010000021.1, read on the forward strand.
ATTGCAGCGATTAGCTGACCTACTAATTTTTCTTTAGGTTTTAAAGGTTTTATATCATCTATCATTCCTGTTAAAATGACCACAAAACTAGCTATTAAAATTGCAAGCATTTGGGTATTTTGAGGAGCAAATAACATATATCCAAAAAGAAATCCTAAAAAAAGCATTAACCCGCCCATCAAAGGCATTGGTTTTTTATGAACCTTTCTTTCATTAGGATAATCAAGCGCATTTACATGATGTGATATCCATTTAACTAAAGGATATAAAAGAGCTGTAAATGCCATAACCGAAATAACTATTTTTAAAACTTCTATAATTTTATCATTCATATTAATCACCACTAACTTAATTGTATCATAAAAAATTAAATACAACTATATATTATTAGCTGTATTTAATTTTTTTTAGTATCAAAACCAATCATTTCCTTTATTATGTAATAAGGTCTATTTAAGCTATCACAATAAACTCTTTTTAGATATATACTTAAAGTTCCTAAAAAGAACATTATAAACGATAAAATTAATATAATCGTTCTATGAGATAAGTGTCCCATCAAAAGAAAGTTAAATACCCCAATAAATAAAATTATCACACCCACAAAAAATGATAACCTTAAAGGAAAAGTTGAAAAAGATATAATTCCATCAAAAGAATACTTAAGTAATTTATATATTGACCATTTAGAATTTCCATGCAACCTTTTACTAGGTTTATAAGGCATATAAATCGTATTAAATCCCACCCAAGAAAACATGCCTTTTAAAAATCTTCTTCTTTCTGGCATTGAAATAATAGCTTCATTAACACTTTTTTTAAATACCCTAAAATCACTTGCCCCAGGGAGTAACTTAACCTCTGAAATTCTATTATTTATTCTATAAAACATTGAAGTTAAAAAACTTTTTAAAGGTAATTCATCATCTCTATTTTCTTTGTAAGCAGCTACCATATCAAATTCTTTATTATCAAGTAATTTATTATACATATCTAATAAAGTTTGGGGACTATGCTGCAAATCAGCATCCATAATTGAAATATAATTTCCATTAGCATGTTTCATACCTGCAAGCATCGCAGCTTCTTTTCCAAAGTTTCTAGAAAAGTTTATAATTTTTATTTTTTTATCTTTTATTTCCTTTAATTTCTTTAAAGTTTCATCATCACTTCCATCATCTACAAAAATTAATTCATAATCTATTTTTTTATTTTTAAAAGTTTCTTTTAGCAAATCATAAAATTCTTCTATAGAATCAGCCTCATTATAGCAAGGCACTATAATCGATAAATCCATATTAATCACTACCTTCTTTTATTAATTAACTTACTCCACTTTTCTAAGACTATTTCACCACTATATTTTTTTGAAGTTTCGCGAGCTTTTTTCCCTATTTTTTTTCTAAGCTTTTCATCTTGAAGCAATTCTTCAATTCTTTTTAGCATAGCTTCTTCGTCTCTATTAGGTATTAAATAACCATTTTTACTATCTTCTATTATCTCATTAGCTCCTTGTGCACTATCATAAGCAACACAAGGTATTCCGTAACTCATAGCTTCTATTAAAACCAATCCAAAACTTTCTGTATAGGAAGTCATAACATAAACCGAACTTTCTTGTAACAAATCATTAATATATGATTTGTTTTGATAACCATGAAAAATCACTTTATCTCCTAATTTAAGCTCCTTAGCTAGTAAAAGTAGATTATCTTTTTCAAGACCATCACCAACAATATTTAATTTTAAGTTGGAATGTTTATTAGTAAGTTTTTTAAACAACCTTAGTAAATCATCAAAACCTTTTTCTTTAGATAATCTACCAACCGCTATTAAATTATTTGTATCTAATTTTGATAACTTAGTTGGAATACTATCTAAACAATTTGGTATATAAACAGACTTTTTTCCTATATAATTTTTGTAAAAATCACTTAGCTCATTAGAAACATTAACAAGAAAATCCATATTCTTACACGAATTAACAAGAGAACTTATATATTTTTTATTTCCATTATGATGATTATGTTCCCAAGCTATTTTCTTTATTTTTTTACTTACAAACCTAGAAACTAAAAAATTATGGATAGTTCTTGTAGAAATTATAACATCTGTATTTAAATTTCTTAATACACCAATAGTTTTTATATACTTTACATAACCTGTTGATGCACTTTCACCAAGCCCCTTTATTAACATTGAAAAGTTTCTTCTTTTTAAATAATAAAGCATCTCTTTTTTATTAGGTTTAATATTTGAAACATAAGTAACTTTTACTTTCTCATCTAATTCAAAAACAGGTTCATTATATAATCTGTAAACAGATATTATTTCAACCCTATATTTTTTACTTAAAAGATTAGCTAAAGTTACAACAGCGTTTTCAATTCCACCATATCCTAAATGAAGTGCTAAAATAGTAACTTTTTTCATACCATCACCTTCTTAATTATACTAAAACTATCAAAAACTGTCAAAAAGTATATAAAAATTACATTTTAATATATTCTTTTATTTTATTTTTAAAATTTTCAGAATTAGATTGATACTTAACTGGTTTAAAATTTTTAATTTCATTTAAAACTTTAGATAAATTTTTTACATCATATAAAGGTAATATATAACCTTTACTAGCAAATTCTTTTGTTATTTGTAATTGATGATCATTAGCATGTTCATTATACTTTTTAAGTCTTGGAACAACAATTACTTTTTTACCTTTATTTATACATTCGGTTATAACCCCTACTCCTCCATGGGTTATAACAATTCTTGCTTTATCTATAAGTTCTTCTATCTTTTCTTTAGAAGCAAAATCAAAAGTTTCTATTGATTCATCCTCAAAATTAGTGCACCCTATTTGAGCTACTACCCTATCTCTTATATTTTTTTTCTCTTTTTCTTTAGAAATTGCTTTTAATATTCTGTCAAAAGGAGAATCTTGCGTTCCCAATAATACTAATATCATTAAAAAATCCACCCTTCATATTTAGCTTTAGGATATAATTTAAGCATTGACTTCCACTGAACAACAAACACATCTGCAATAGGATAAATTAGCCTTCCTGTTAAAGTTTTTGTCTCTATATTTGCAAAAGATTCAATATATATTATTTTTTTTCTAAATATTTTAGCTATATAGCACATAGGAACACAAGTGTGAGCACCTGTAGTAACAATAACATCAGGCTTAAATTTAAAAAATATGACTAAACTTTTAATTATATTAATAGGAAATATAAATATATATTTAAGCATATGTTTTCTATTTCCAGTAAAAAGATAGTCTATTTTACTTTTATACTTGCTTTTAAGACCTATTGTTGATTTATGTTTTTCCGTTACTATTTTATAGTCAAATTCTTTAAAAATATCTTTAAGTTGCATCATCTCGGTTAAATGTCCACCCATACTTGAAATAAAAATTACTTTTTTCATACTAATCTCCTAAATAAATTATAGCAAATATAAAATTTTATGTATAGTAAAAAAAAGCTTTTAATAAGCTTCTTTTTACTCATCATCATCTTCTTCTAAAGATAATCTTCGGTAAGATCTTTTATTTTTCTCCAATCTTTTCCTTGCTTCTTCTAATTCTTTTTTCTTTTCTTTTTTTGACTTTTTTGGAATTTCATATTCATCTTCTATTTTAGTAACAACAGGTTCTTCATCTACTTTAGTTATATCATAATTATCTTCATCATCTTCTTCGATACTATGAATATTATTCTTTAACTTAGATAATTTCTTCTCATATTTTTTTATTCGTTTTTGTTTAGAAGTAAATAATACAGAAAATAATTTTACTAATATAAATAATATTATTAAACCACTTAAAGCAAAAATTATATAAGACATAATCTTTATTTGCTCATTTTTTATTTCTACTAAATCTCCAAAATATTTTTGAAAAGTATTATCCTTTTTATCATATAAATAAAAACCTTTACTTCCTGTTTCTAAATTCTGAGCATAGACTAAATAAAAATTTTCATCTTTCCCATCTTTTAGTTTAAATCCATTTATATCTTCTTCTTTATATTTAAAAGTTGTTTTTACAAATCCGTCAGGAACTTTATCTTCTGGTTTATCAAGTAATATTAAATTAGTAGAAGCACCCTTTAATTCCTTAAAAGAAGAGAATTCATTAGAAGAAGAATTATAAACAAATAAACTTATTTTTCCTTCTTCATCCTTTAATGCTACTAACGTTAATTTGGTAATATCACTTTTATAAGCCGTTATATCTTGATCTTTTATTTTTACTTTTGTTTCTGAAAAACCAACAGGAATATTCTCTACTTGTCCGCTTTTTCTAACAATAGTATATTTTTTACCTTCTACTTTTACCTCAATTGGATCAAGTTCTTCAACTGTTATATTTATCACATAAGTTTTTTTATCACCATTTTGAGCAGTTACAACAACTTCTATTTTATTAGGGCCATCAACTACCGATACCTCTCCTGTTCCAGCAACAGTAGCCTTACTATCCTGAACAGAAGCATTTATAATAGCTTTGGTAGTATCAACTGGTAAAGTTGCCGAATATTCTAAAGTATTTGGATCAAATGCTGGGCTTAGTTCTACTCCCTCAACAGATAATGATGATAAATTATTGTTTTTGCTATAACTAGCTTCAATTTCAGCTTGCGTTTTCATGGTTACTGAATCAGAACCTACTCCAGACAAACATTCATTCGTACTTGAATAATCCAAAATCGATGCATTAACAGGTTTAAAGGTAGCTGTACCTGATTTTAAAGCAGTAAAAGTATAAGAATAACTTCTAGATTTACTTGAACCGTTTCCATAATCAACCACTCTAAGCGAACCACTATTAAGCTTAACCTTTGACGAATCATAACTTAATGTATATTCCCAAGAACCTAAAGAAGCATTAGAAGAAACGGTAACTGTCACTTTAAAACTTTTTCCTACAATAACTTGATTAGGAGCAGAAACTCCAATTTTACAGCTAGCTGCTGAAGCACTAGGTAATTTAAATAAAAATACAAAAAGAAGGATAAAAACTCCTATTCCTATTTTTTTAAACTTATCTTTCATTTTTTCCTCCTATTGACTGATACTTCCAGTACCTAATATATTTTTTTGAATTAATAATAGATCTTTTATTGTAACTTGCCCGTCTTTTGAAACATCAGCAGCTTGTTTATAAGCTCCGCTTAAATTATATGTTCCTAAGATACTCTTTTGTACTAATAATAAATCTTTTATTGTAATAACTCCATCTCCAGATGGATCTCCATATACTACAACAGTATAATTAGCATTATCCACATTAACAATATCTCCTGTTGATATAATGCCACTTGTCTTAGAAACCCAATTACTATTCATAATTGCAACACTAGCATTTTGATTAACTATATTATTTTTTATAGTATCAACACCTGCACCATATTGCACGTTTGTCAAATATCCAGTAGCTAGAGAATATCCGGCATTAGCAACTTTAGTTTCAGGAGGAATTACAGGTTGTTCTGGTTTTTCTTCCGGTTTTTCTTCCGGATCATTACCACCTATAGTATCTGTTCTAGAAACTTTAAAAGCTTTGTCTGGCATATTTTCATAAACTGGTATTGTAAAAGTATAATTATTACTTAATTTTCCACTATTTTTATATGTTTCATAAATACTAGAAGACTCTGAAACAGGCGCCATAATATTAGTCATGTACTGATGCGTATATTCCTTATATTGTTTATAGCTAGCCACATTCCATTTTTGAAAATACATTGTATCTTGACCCTTGTTAATAAATCTAGAACCTATTTCAAGAGCTCCACCCGTTATTGCTTTTTGGATACTATTCCAACCTTTATCTTTAGCATATTGTAAACCCTTTAAGTAATTATCAGGTCCAGAATAAGCACCAATATTATAAAAATTATAGTAACCTTCATACCCCGGAACAGTTCCGCTCACAGCAGAACTCATTGTTGTTCCAATTTCTTGTAATGCTCTAGAAGCTAAATGTGTTGAACTTACATTTGCTGTTTTTCCAGCTTCAATAAAAGCATCAGAATATTTTTTGTTAACCCCATTTTCATTAAAAGTTCCATTCATAAAACTATTACTCAAAATTCCGCTTACAGAAGCGTCTTGAAACGAATTATAGCTTAAAGTCTCAAACATAAAAATATTTTTTTCATTCAAAAAATTTCTCGGATCCATATAATACTTTACTGCATCTTTAGCGGGAGCATACCAACTAGTTCCGTCCACAATAATTCCATTAGGGTTAGACGCATCTTTGAATATTAAAGAAGGATATAAATGTGAAATAGCACTCATTCCCTTTTGACTTTCAGCTTCAGCTGAATTTTCCCAATCTAAACCTGTTTTATTAACAACAAACTTCCAATTAGGATGCATAGCATGAAGTTTTCTTAAATAAGGCTTGTAGCTTTCAGGAAAGTCCTTTATACTTTCTTCAAATGCAGCATCATCATTGTACGTATACGTAGCAAGATTATACATACAAGCTTTGGCAACATAACCAGTATATTCTCTTGCCGCATAATCAAACCTGATTGCATACCAAGTAGCATTGCTGTTACCTTCATTTGGACCTGTATAAGTTCCTAAATAATCAACCTGCTGATTTTTCGATACATATATAGTATCATTACCGCTTTTCAAAGGCTCATATATGTCACCAGCTTTTGATCTTACAGGACATTTATATTTAACGACATACAAATCATAAGAGCCTGCCTTCACCCTTGGTAAAGTTAAAAAGCAAGTAATAAACGTGATAAAAATCATAGATAAACAAATAATTTTATTTATTAATTTCATATCTGCACCCCTATCGTAATTATTATAACATAAAAAAAAGATATATGGTATATCTTGTTTTAAAATATAGAAAAATGTCTAATTTTGTAAATAAAAACGAGAATAAATTATTACTTTTGCCACCAATATAAAAATATAGAATTAAAACAACCTATACTAACGTTGTTTTTTGTAGCATTTTGTTATATAATTAACAAGTAAAAAGAGGTGGTAACTTGGAAAAGAAAAAAAAGAAATTTAAAAAAGCGACTTTATTAGTAATTCCATTACTTATAATATATTATATATCAAGTTTTTATTTTGCTAATTCAGTATATTTTTATAATTCATCTAAAAGTATTATGAATTACATTGTTTATGGAACTATTATTTTATCAGGATTATTTGTGGTTTTATTTACTTTTTTTGCAATAAAAGCTATAAAGAAAAATAAAATTTCTACTTACGTATGTTTTTTTATACTAATAATTTTATTTTTAAGTGCACAATTATTTATAAGCTTTAATCTTAATAAAGTAAGTAATTCATTAAAAAAAGTTACAAGTTCACATTCGACTTATTCAGGAAGTCTTATCGTTATGAAAAATTCAAAAATAACTTCCATAAATGACTTGGAAGATGAAGAAATAGGAATTATAAGCGATAGAAATAATATTGAAGCTTATCAAATTGCTTTAGAAATAGTAGAGGAAAATGATATAGATAAAGAAAACTTAGTTTATTATGATACTTTTGATGAGATGCTAAATGATCTATATGATGAAAAAATAACTGGAGCTTTTGTAAGTAGTTCTTATGCTACTTTATTTGCTACTAACGATAACTTTAATGATATAAATGAAAAAGTTAAAGTATTAAGTAAAAAAGAGAAAAAAGTAAAAAAGCAGACAAATTCTAGTAAAACATTAACTGAACCTTTTAGTGTTCTTCTTATGGGTGTTGATAGTGAAAAAGAATCCCTAGCTAGTAGTTCTTCTTTAAACGGTGATTCTTTAATGCTTATTACATTTAATCCTAATACTATGAATGCAACTATTTTAAGTATTCCAAGGGATACTTACGTTCCTATAGCTTGTTATAAAAATAAAGCAAAAAATAAAATAAATGCTGCTGCCTATGGTGGTGCTGAGTGCATGATAGAAACAATAGAAGACTTAACTGAAATAGAAATAGACTATTGGGTAAAAATCAATTTCAAAGGAGTTGTCAAATTGGTAGATGCCCTAGGCGGAATTGAAGTAGATGTGCCTTACTCATTTTGTGAACAAGATAGTAATAGAAAATTTGGAAACAACACAATTTATATAGATAAAGGAAAACAAGTTTTAAATGGAGAGCAAACTCTTGCTTTTGCAAGGAATAGACATCCTTGGCCACAATACTGTGGAAAAAAATATTCTAATTATACAAGTAATGATTTCATCCGTGGGCAGAACCAACAACAAATAGTTAATGCAATGTTAAATGAATTAAAAAGCATAAATAGTTTATCAGAAATATATGATATTTTAGATGTCGTTGGAAATAGCATTGATACTAATATTGATAAAGAAACAATGATTACTGGTTTTGATACCTTTAAGAATATGCTATTAAAATCTAAAAACATCAATAATGAAGATTTCGTAGGTACCCAAAGATTATATTTATCTGGTTATGATAAGATGATGAATGGTATATACTATTACATGTATTATAAGCAAAGTTTAGAAGAAATTGTTGAAGCGATGGAAATTAATTTGGAAATTAAAAAACCTGAAATGGATAAAGAATTTAGTTTTTCAATTAATAATCCTTTCGAAAACAAACAAATTGGAAAAGGAACTTATAAATATTAAGTTCCTTTTTTTATAAAAAAATATATTCTGACGAATATATTTTTAATCCATTTCAACAATATATAATTTTTTACCTTCTTTAACAATAATCATGTTAGCTTCGGTTTCATAACCCAAATCTTCTTTATAGTCCCACTTGATAGTGATTTTATAAGCATCATCATCTACTGTTTTGTCACTATAAGTAAAGCTTGTATTCTCCAATTCTACTGATAAAATTTCACTAACTTCTGGAAGAGTCTGCTCTCTTCCTTCCTTCTGTTCCAAATACTTATAAAAAGTACTTCTAGCCTCTTCTATAAAATTATCTCTCATTTCTCCTTTTATAAAATCAGTTCCACCAATATCATTTTTAGATAATTTATTATCTAAAGTATAAAAATCTATAATAAATAACTTAGCAATACATTTTGCATAATCCTCATAATTTACTTCTTCAGAAGACAGGATTCCATCAAGTTCATTAAAAGTATCTTTATAAAGTTTTGTTTCATTTTCTTCAAGCTTGTAATCATAAGTATTAATTGATTTTATTATTTTAATTTCTTCTTCTTTATTTGGTTTAAAAATAATCATTAAAGCAATTATTGATGAAACTACCAAAACAATTATAAATAAACTTATTATAACTTTTTTACTCTTTTTCATCTTTACTCTCTGCCTCCAAATCAAAAACTATAATAGAATTAGAAACTTCTAATAGTTTATTAGAATAATTTTTATTTTGTTTTATCTCTTCTTCGGTTACAACACTATCTTTAAGTAATAAATATTCATCCTTTTGAGAATTATAATACATCTTATCTGTAACCCAATTACCATTAGGAAATACTACTATATTGTTTTCCATATTGAATATGTCATGTCCCAAAGCATATTTATAATCTATATTTAACATATTTGCCAAAGTTGGCATTGCATCATACATTCCCATAACCTTGCTTATAGTTTTGTTAAGTTTGCTATCTCCCTTGCTATTCTTTGTCCAAATTATAAAAGGTACCTTTCTATTTAATTCATAATTATAATAATCAACATCAGTATATCTTTCATCATCTTTATCATATTGTTTTCCAGTTTCTAAATCATAATTATAAAAATACCTATATTCACTTTTTGCAATCTTAGCATCATGATCACCATAAAAAACTAAGACAGTATTTTCAAGTAATCCTTCCTTATCTAATAAATCAACAAATTCACCAATAGCAGCATCTGCATAATGAACAGACTTAAAGTAATCTCCAAGTTGTGTTCCTTCCACGTATGGTAATACTATTTCTTCCCCATTTTCATCTAATTTACCAGTTTTATAATCTACTGTATAATTCCCATATTTTTCTCCACCATCCCATGGTGTATGATTAGATAATGTAATAAGCGTTAAATAATAATTATCATGTTCTTGATCTATTTTCTTTATTTTTTCTACAGATTGTCTAAAAAATTCTTTATCTGATAACCCCATTCCTAAAAGTTCTTCCTTATTAGAATAATCATATGTATCCTTCGCATAAAAATCCTTATAACCTAGAGTTTTATGCATAACATTTCTATTCCAAAATGAAGCATTATTAGCATGCATACTTGCTGTATAATAATTTTTTTGGGCCAACTTATTAGTTATAGATTCATAAGTTCTATCCCAATAATTTACGAATACCGTTCCATTCGCAGAAGGTAAAAGAGAGGTATTAAAAGTAAATTCTGTATCACTACTAGTTCCAACGCTTACCTGTGAATAAAAATTATTAAAGAAAAGCCCTTCACTAGCTAATCTATTAAGATTAGGAGTTAACTCTAGATTATTAAATTTTAAAGTCATGTTTTGAGTCATCATACTTTCAGTATGAATAACAATAACATTTTTACCTTCAAAAATATTTGTATACTCATTACTCTTACTATTAATAGTATCAGTTTCTTTTTTTTCTTCATAAAATTCTCTTACAGTTTTTGCAGCTTTATCATATCCGAATAAACTGCTAAATTTTGATTGGGTACTGTTAATAGCATCATTTAGTTGATATACATATATACCAAAACGTTGTACTAAATATTCTCTATTCCATTGTTTTTTCAACCTACTGTAATCAGCAGACTGCATTAATGTTATAGTTATAAAAGTAAATACACAACTAATGATGATTGTATTTATAAATCTTTTCTTACTTCTTTCAATTTTTTCTACTTTATCAAAATAATTTTTATTTTTTAATAACTTATTTATCACAAGTAATAATAATGGCGAAAAAATTAATAAAACATCTTTTACTTTAATCAAATTTGTAACGACAGCACCATCCATATCACCTAAAAACGAAGCGGTAGAAAGTAGTGAAAAAGAAGCAAATGAAACATAATTCTCATAATAAATAGCGTTAACAACACATGTTAAGGTCATCACTATTGTTAAAGGTAACAAAATTTTTATTTGCTTTTTTGGTTTTAGTAAATAAGCAAAAGCTCCTGCAAAAAATATAAAGGCCAAATCAGTTATTACTGCCTTAAAGTTAAAATATTCACCCATTGTTATTATTCTAAGTAACCATGAATTTAACAAATTAACTACAACATATGTTGTAAATAATAAGTTAGTCTTTATATAACGAATTAAACTAATTTCTTTAATTCTTTTTTTATAATATATAACAAGATTTTCAAAAGATTTTTTCATTTTTTTAATCATACAATAACCTCCTAAATATACTTTAGAATAATATAATTATACCATAAAAAAAAGACTTTTAACAAAGTCTTTTTTATTTTACATTTTATTAGTAAATTTATCTTCATTTATTGTCATTCCTAAAACAAAGATATAGCTTAACCAGTATATCCAAATCATTAAAATAATTAAATTAGATAGATTTCCATAAAATTTACTATAATTTGCAACATTAATTACATAGCTAGAATATACAAAAGTAGATAATATCCAAACTATAGTTGTAAATAAAGCACCTTTGTTAACCGTCCTACTTGGAATAGTTACATTAGGAGCAACAGTATAAATTACTTTTACGGTAAAAAACACCATAAAAAATACAAAGGGATATTTCAAAATAGAATATAACCAATATATAAGTGGTTGAAATTTAAAATTAGTATCTCCTAAATAATCTATTAATCTAGATCCTATAGTTAAAGAACCTATCAAAGATACTACTAAAAATAACAAAATTATTAGCATCAAAACAGCCTTAATTCTTGTTCTTACAAAGTTTCTTTGTTTTCCATTATAGATTTGTGTCGATGCTACTATAATAGAATGCGTTGCTTTAGCAGCAAGATAGAGTGCTGTTATAATGAAAAATATATCAACAGCACCCGCTTTTTGTTCATCGAACGCAGAAATAATTATATTTGCTACCCCATTTGGAAAATAATGTATTATAAATTCAGTTACCATATAAGAATTAAATGATAATTTAGAAATAACCATAGCTAAAATACTTATTAATGGTATTATAGATAATATTACAAAAAAGGAGATTTGCCCTGGTAATATAGACATTAAAGGGGTATTCATTAATAATAAATTCTTCTTTATTGTCCCCTTTAATTTTTCTTTTGATTTTGTTGTCATTATTTATTGTTATTTTTCATTTCTTTATTAGCTCTAATTTCCAAAACAGCTTCATTTATAGCATCATCGATGGTTTTAATATCATCTTCAATCATACTATAACCCAAAGTTGCTCCATAACCATAAGGCAAATCACTTAACTCTTTATATAACTTCCTCATATATGTAACTACTTTATTTTTTTCATAACCAACCATATATATTAAATATTCATTACCATCTGTTCTAATAATGTCACTTTGTTCAAGTTGATTTCTAATCAATATATTAGCAGCTAACTTGATCAACTTATCTCCTTCTTCATGTCCGTAAACATCATTTACGTGCCTTAAATTATTTAAATTAACAACAATTATAGATTGAGGATAAATAGAATTATTTTCCCATCTCTTGAAGTTTTTATTTAAATAATTTCTATTTTTTAAAGAAGTTAAAGGATCAATATATCTTATTGTTTCTTCTCTTTTTAGTTTTTTTCTTCTTTTTAATTTTTTTCTTGTTAATGCCCATAAAATAAATAATATTAAACCCGCACCTAAGAAATATAAATAAACATAGCTTACTTCTTTAGAATCAATTTCATATTCTTTCCAAGCTAAATTATAGATTTGCTTATAATTGCACAATTCCATATAATCCATAAATAAAGTCTTAAAAGTTGCATTTTCATTTACATCTCTTATTATATAACCATATTCTAAATTCTCTTTATCATTATAAATTACTCTAAAGTTAGCAAGTTCTCCGCTATTATACATTTCATAAATATTTTTATCTAAAACAACAATACTTTCTTCATTAACATTATTTATTAAATCAGAAACTTTATCATAAGCTTTTACCTTAGCTTTACCTTCGCTTTCTAAGAATTTTGCCAAAGTACTATTTATGGTAATAACATTTTTATCTTTCAAAGACTTTACTGAATTAACAACAATATCAGTTCTTTTATTACTTATCAGAACAACATATTGTTCTTCATAAGGTGAAATAGTCTTAGCATAATTTCCACTCAACCCAGTATAGTTGTAGTAATTAGGAGCTATATCTACCTCTCCCTCGTTTATAGCTTTTGTTAAATCTTTTAAAGATCTGAATTTCTTAATAGTAAAAGACGCATTTGATATTTCACCAAAAGAATTAATGTATGTACTATCCAAACCTATTAATTTATTATTTATTGTACTTGTATAAGGTTCATTTTCTAAATATCCAAAAACATACTTTTTACTTAAAAAGTCAGCTTTAGACTTTTCTGATATATTATTTTTTATCATTAATAGATCAAATAAAGCTTCATTATATTTACTGTCTAAATAAGTATTTTTATACTTTAAATAATTTTTATTTACTATACTTACTAAATTGCTATCTATTTCTTTAGATGTTTTTAAAACATAAGCTTCTCTAAGTTCTGTCACATTATAAACAACGTGGTAATTATTTTCTATTATAAAGGACTCATAACGTGTTTTAGGTACAACGATATAATCAACTTGATCATTTTTTAAAGCATTTTTTAAATCATCAGTTTTTTGGTAAGGTGTGTAAGTTACACCATTTTCAGAAGAAATAAAATAACTTACATTTCCTAAATCATCCGATAATAACCCTATTTTTTTATCCCTAATATTAGAAGGTTCAGTTATCTTTTCCTCTTTTTTTCCTACAAGAACATAATAGTCCCTATAAAACACCATATCTTCTTGTTTGATTTTATCGTAAGAATCTTGCTTTACTACTTCAAAATACAAATCATTTTGTTTTACTTCTTCAGTAGCATCATAAGGAATTAAATTAAAAGATAAGCCTGTTGAATCTTCAAATTTACTTATAAAATCAAAGAATACACCTTCCCCTTCCTGACTAAATACAGGTATATTACTTGGAATAGAAATATTTATAACTTCTTTTCTGTTTTTCTCTATCCACTTTTTTTCTGCTAAATTTAAATTTGTATCAACATCATTATTTTTGCTAAAGTTTATTAATAAAATTAAAATAACTAATAGAGCAAAAATGAGTAAAAATACTAACCAATTCTTATTTTTTTTCTTTCTCATATCAACACCCTCTATAATTCCTCATATGTAATTTCAGTTTTAGTTTTATGCTTATAACCTATAACTGGGTAATTATCTCCTTTTATTGCATAAAAAGAAATATCATAATAATTTTTTACCCTGTCACTAAAATAAGATAACATCGTATTAAAACTTGTCTTTATATTTTCATTAGTAACAGAATCTGAAAAAGTAACAAAAAGTTTTATTAACCTACCCTTAACGTTTATTTCTACTTTTTCAACCCCATCTAATTCTTTAGCCTTATTAATTACCTCGTTTTTCTCGTCATTAGTAAATTCATTTTCTTTTATATCTACTAATCTAACTCCATATACAGCTTTTTCAGAACTTGAATAGAACAAAGCTTTATATAAAATTAATGATATAATTAAAATTATTATTATAGCAATAACAATGATAACCATTTTTTTATTATTCTTTATATATTTTTTCAATTTTGGTAGCACCAAATCGCCTCCTATACATTAATTATTATACTATAAATTATGCTTATTTTCTACTTTATTTAAAAAAAAATAAGATACTTTTTGTATCTTACTTTCTTAATTTTTATTTTTTGTTATTATAAAACCAATTAACCCTACTATTACAATTAACATCCCAACTATAAGAATTCCGCCATTACCATCTTTTGAAGCAGTAGCTTCCTTAGCTATAGAAGCTGTATACATAAAGTCATAATATTTTAAGGTAAGTTTATCAAATAAACTTATTGTTTTTCCTACACTATTCTCCATGTTTATCACCTAATTGTATTTCTGTTTTCGTTTGAAGTTTATTTTCAAGATTTTCACAACATTTATTTTCTTCAGACGTAAAATAAATTAGAAAAGTAATAAAAGTTTCTGTTGAAGTCATTAATAATAATTCAGGGTACATTGATTGAACAATCATTATAAATGCACCAGCCGCTATGAAAATAAACAAAGGGGCATATTTCTTCCCATTAAAAGTCTTAGCATTTCTAAACATAAAAAACAAACATAAAATTATTAATATTTCAGAAATTACATAAACAAATTTGACACTCATACCATAAGTATAAATTATAATATCGTTTTTAAGAAAATATTCCATTGGTAATATTATAACCAAAACAGTAGAAATTATAAATAAAACCATAGATATAATATTTACAATTTTTTTCAATTTTAATATTTTTTGCTTAGTATAAGAAATTCCAAATATGTAAAGAGTAAAAAACGTTATCCAAACCAATAGGTATACGAGAAACCCTTTAAGTGCTATCGAATTAATAACAGGAATCTCTTTATAATTCATACACGTATAAACACAAATTAATTCAATTATAATTCCAAAAAAGTTAGATATAATCAAACTTCTGTACATTTTATCTTTATATTCAGCTTTTCTTCTAAATTTTTTTAAAACAAAAACTAAAAGCAATATACTATAAAACAAACTACAAAAAGTCAAAAACATAGTATTATTCATTAATTACACTCTCCTTATACTACAAGTATAACACATATAATTATAATTCAACTAAAATAACAGTCCAATTTACAATGTTTTTACTCTTGCTTCTTTTAATAAGACATCAGAATCCACATATTTTTTATTTTTCTCAATAATAAATTCAATGTTTTTTACTTTTATTTTTTCTTCTTCAAATCTCTTATAACAATATTTCTTAATTTCATTTAAAGCTTCTTCTTCATCAAGTTCTAAATCCCATTGTAATTCTATATTAAAAGTATAATCAACTGTGGAATTTACGTCAGTAAAAACATCACAATTTTTTACATATGGATGCATAGAAATAATATCTTCTATTTGTAATGCTTGTCTATTTACCTTTCTCATTTTAGTAAGTGGTAAAGAGTCTCTAAACTTTATATCTACTGGCTTATGATATTCTGGAAACTTACCTCCTTTATCCTCATCATACATACTTAACAAAGATTGTTTTGCAATTTCTCTATCAATATTCTCTTTTAAAATTACATGAGCCTTTGGGGCATGTTTATCTAGTTCATCATAAACTGGAACTATGGTACAATCTTTAACTATATTATTAGTTAATAATTCTTCCTCAACATTTTGAGGATAAATTTTGTATCCACTTCTTATTATTAAGTTTTTAATTCTACCGTCATAAACCAAGAATCTTTTTCCATCCTTTTCGATAAAATGTCCCAAGTCACCTGTATGCAAATAAATTTTTCCATCATCATGCTTTACAAAGGTTTTTTTCGTTTCTTCTTCATTTTTATAATAACCCTTAGCTACTGTTCTACCAGATACACAAATTTGCCCAGTTTCACCATCTTTTAATTCTTTATTATCTTCAGAAACAACAATAACATGGTTATTTCCTAAAGGAACACCCACCGTTCCCAACTCATAAGAACCTAATAAATTTGTAGTTACAGTTGTATAATTTTCAGTTAATCCATAACCAATTAATAATACATTACATGCACTTTTATGCTGCTCTAAAAGACTATTAATTCTTTCATGAGTTTTAGTCAAAATACCGTCACCACCAGCGGCTAAAGTTTTACAATACTCCATAGTATGATTCTTTATTTTAGGATCATTAAAGATAGATTCAAAGTATGTTGGTACCCCGGAAAAATGAGTAGGTTTATATTTTATAAATTGACTAGCTAATTTTTTTGGATCAAAAAGTGGAACTTGAACAATTTCCGCTCCTTCAATTAAAGATTTATAAAGCATAGCACTTCCATAAGCAACAAATGGAACCAAAACATCTAAAACAACTTCTCCTTCTTTAAATGGCAGCCCAGATTCTTGGTAATTTAACACTAACCCATTAACATTTTCATTTGTTATCATAACATTTTTACAAGGCCCTGTACTTCCACCTGTAGGATGTAATAAAGCTATTCTTTCTTTTTCAAAAGGAACCTCGGTACTTTTTGTATTTTTTCCTTTTTTTGCAAATTCATTATACCTAATAACATTTTTTTCTGAATTAAAAACATCTTTGGCCTTATGTTTTTGAAAAAATTCTTTGGACTTTACTGCAAGTCTTATTGGTGCTAATAAAGAATTAGTAGGTGGAATAGTTACTATAGTATCAATATCAGAATCTATTGTATTAATTTTATTACAAATTTTTTCATCTTCTATAACAAATAATAATTTTGAATTTGTTCTATCTATTATTTCCTTAATTTCACCAGCGGTTGCAGTAGGATAAATCATTGAAGTAATTGCTCCTATTTTATTAGCTGCCAAAATTAATTTAGCTATTTCTGGTGTACCTACCGTACAAGCTGAAATTACATCTCCCTTTTTTACTCCATGAGAAGTTAAAGCATCAGCTAAAGCTTCAATCCCATCATCTAACTTCTTATAAGAAATTTTAGTATCAAAATAATTTATAGCTGTTTTTTTCTTTCTTTTATCGCTTAAACTATCTTTAAAAGCTCTGTACATAGTTTTTTCCATTATATTTTCCATAAAAACCTCCTAATTTTACAATTTCATCATAACATTTTTAAAATGCTATGTAAAGAATTAATGTAAATAAAAAACCAACACAATGATGTGAACCCCATTTAGGAGACATCAAATAAAAAACTAGATAAAAATCAAGGGCGAACGATAGTCTCGTTCATCTGGACCCTTGATTTTTATTATG
>CASDZZ010000022.1 GCA_949285875.1 uncultured bacterium
TATATGAACAAGTAGCAAGTGGTAGTGTAACAACAACTTCAGCTCAGACAATAACAGATAGTAGGTTTATATACGAAGGAACAAAGTTAATGGGATTATTGGCTGAAGGAGAAGAGTATTTTAAAACAAACAAAGAATTAATAATACCAGAAGGAACAACAGAAATAGCAGACGGAGCATTTTTTGTGCCTTATGGATATGAAGAGGAAATCCCAGATTTTGATTTATATATAAGTCTTATGCAAAAATGTGCATTTATTGGTGGAGAGTGTACAGAAGAGGAAGAAATACAATATAATACTTTAGAAAATAACCTTGGATCTATTGCAGAATATAATGCGACAAATAGTAGGTTAAAAGGGTTAACGCTTACGATACCGAATAGTGTTAAAAAGATAGGCATTGCTGCTTTTGCAGGTTTAGGGTTAATTGGTAATTTAACGATACCTAATAGTGTAACAGAAATTAGAGATATGGCTTTTATGTCTAACCAATTCAATGGCGACTTAGTGATTCCAAATAGTGTAACAAAAATTGGAATTAATGCTTTTATGTTTATTATGTTTGATGGAACGTTAGAATTGTCATCAAATTTGGAGACAATTGGAAAGCAGGGGTTTGCAGGTAATCAATTTATTGGCGACTTAGTAATACCAGATAGTGTAACAGTAATTGATGATGGTGCGTTTTATGAATCTGGTTTTACTGGGACATTGACACTACCAAACAGCATATCAGAAATCGGATATAATACATTTGCTGTAACTGGCTTTACTGGTGAAGTATATATACCAGATAATATAACTAATATTGATTATGGTGCTTTTTGGGATTGTAATAATTTAACATCAGTATCAATACCAACTAATACAATATATAAAGAAGTTGCATCTGGTTATAGTAATCCTTCATTCCCAGTTGGAATAACAATAAATAAAAGATAATTTTTTAAGATTTAGTAGCTACTAAATCTTTTTATTTGCTGGTTTAGTTAATATGCTCTTATTTATAAAAAAGAATGGAATAAAATACATTGGTGATACTTATGATTAATTATATTAAAGAATTAATTCATACTATAAAAACTAAAGATCCTGCCATTAAAACTACTAAAGAAGTAATTTTATATCCATGCTTTAAAGCTCTTATATATTACAAAATATTTAATAAATTATACAGGAAAAGGCATTACTTTTTAGCTAGACTTTTAAGTGAACGCGCAAAAAGAAAAACTGGTATTGAAATCCATCCCGGAGCAACTATTGGGAAAAACTTTTTTATTGATCATGGAACTGGAGTTGTAATAGGTGAAACCTCTATAATTGGAGATAATGTTACTATTTTTCACGGGGTTACTTTGGGAGGGACTGGAAATGAAAAGGGTGTAAAAAGACACCCTACTATAGGTAATAATGTTTTTATAGGAAGTGGAGCAAAAATACTTGGCAATATTTCTATTGGTGATAATTGTAAGATTGGTGCTAATGCTGTCGTCTTAAAAGATGTTCCTAAAAATAAAACTGTTGTTGGAATACCTGGGTACGTAGTGAAATAAAATGTCAAAAAATATTCATAATTGGGTTGCTTGATCTAAATTTTATCAACCTTGACAAGGTTGTGGCTATATGATAATATAAACTTCCCAAAAAAGGGGAGGAAAATAAAATGAAAAAAAATAATGAAAAAAATAAAACTATAGCTAAAAGAACTTTGTCAGGTATTCTTTCATTAACGTTGCTTATATCTTTAATTTCTAATATTAAATATTATGTAGAAAGAGCTGCAGTTGAAAATTCGGTTTCTTTTTCAAATGAGTTAGAATTAGACGAAAATGAAAGAGTTAAGAATATTCGAGAATTATTTGAAAGAAGTCTATATAAAAATAAAAAGTTATCTGAAGAAGAAAAAAAAATAATAATTACTTCATTTGAAGAAAACTTTTTAAACCATTATGCAAAATATTTGGATTATGATTCTATAGTTGATTTGTGTGTTTCTGCTCAAACCGTAGATATAAAATTAATGAGTGATTTTGCGAGAAAATGGGGCTGGTGGAGTGGAAGCTTTAATCCTTATTCTAATAGATATTCTATAGCTGATTATGATGGAGAGTTAGTTTCTCATGAAAATTTACATGCAATCTTAAAAAGAGGACTTATGAGTACTGGTTTAAACACTTTGGTTTGGGGCTATGGTTTGAACGAAGGGGCTACATCGCTTTTTAATAATGATTTTGCTTATGTTGAAGAATCTATCGTAATAAATAATTTGGCACTGATAATTGGTTTTGAAGAAATGCTAGATTGTTATTTAAATGGTAATACATTTGAACTTGTTAATAAGATGTGTAAATATACGTCTTTAACTAATGCGTTAAAACTTATAACTTTAACAGATATTAATGTATTTTCGGGATATTATGATACTTTTAGTCAAAAATTCAAAGAAGAGAGCTACGAAGAAGATTATAGTGAACAATTTTTAAATAGATTTTCAATAATACGTGATATAGTTTCTGAAATGTATGAAAATAAATTTGGTAAAAAAATAACAGATGATAATTTAGGAAAATATATTACTAATAGTGATGGATTTACACTTGGAAAAAACAATTTTGAATTTTTTTATACATTTTGGTTTAATCAGGATGGCCAAATTAATTTAACTGCAGTTGGAACAGAATTAATTGAAACGATAGATGAAAACGGAAACGAAAATATAGAAATACCTTCAAAAAATTATGTATATAGTATTGAAGAACTTCAAAATCTTAACTTTGAAGACTGGATTGATATGGCTAGAAATGATTTGAATAAGCTTGAAAAAAATGGTGAAAAAATTTTAAAGAATTTTTAAATATTGATTTTTATTTCAAATAATATATAATTAAATTGACGTTTTTGCAAGAAAGATTATATTGTATTATTTACTGGATAGAAATATCCGGCTTTTTTGCATGTTAGAAAGGAAGTGATAATATTGAAAATTACAGCTAATGAGAGAAATTTGGAAGAAAAATATTTAAAGGAAGTTTCAGAAGAGGTTCTAAAACAAATAAAAAAATTAGAAAAAGAAATTAATTTTACATCTAATGAAATCAAGGAATTTAGAAAACTCATGTGGGAAGCAAAGGGAAGTATTGATTCTGTAGAAATGAGAACTAATTTAATGAACTCTGAATTAGAAGCTAAATTTATGTTAATGAAGATGGAATATTATAAAAAATTATTTAGATGCCAAAACTCTCCTTATTTTGGTAGGATTGATTTTAAGGAGAAAGATCAAGAGGGTATAAAAAAAGTTTATATTGGTATAACTAATGTTACTAAAGAATTTGAACATTATGTTTATGATTGGCGTAGTCCGGTAGCTAGTTTGTTTTATGATTATGGTATTGGTGAAGCTAAATATGAAGCTCCAGAAGGAGAAATTTTTGGAGAGATGACATTAAGAAGACAATATAAAATAGAAAATAATGTTTTGAAGCGAATATTTGATAGCGATCTAAATGTAGTTGATGACTGCCTGCAGGAAGTCCTTTCAGATAACAGCGGAGATAAAATGAGAAATATTGTAAACACAATCCAAAAAGAACAAAATGAAATAATAAGAAATATTTCTAGTAAAGTACTTGTTGTACAAGGAATTGCGGGTTCAGGAAAGACTTCTGTTGCATTACACCGAATAGCTTTTTTGCTATATAAAATTAAAAATTTAAAATCAACGAATGTTCTTATTTTTTCGCCTAATAACATATTTTCAGAATATATTTCTGATGTTTTGCCAGAATTAGGTGAAGATAATGCTATGTCAACAACTTTTCAAGATTTTGCTCAAAATTATTTAAAAGAATTTAAAAAAGTAGAAACTTTTTCTGATTTTATAGAAAGGTTTTACACAGGAAAAGAAAAAAAATTATGACTTAGTTAAATTTAAGTTGTCAAGTAAGATGATAGGGATTATAGAATCTTATGTAAAAAGTTTAGAAAATAACTTAAAGTTTATTGATAATTTATTTTATGGAGATATCGAAATTTCTAAAGAGTATTTAACTTTTTTAATGAAAGAACGATTTTGTAAATTACCTTTATTTTGCAGAATAGAGAAAATGTCAGAACATTTATGTGATAAGTTTGGACTTTCTTATGGTAAGAATAAAAAAAGTTTTAATAAGAAAATAAAAGATTTATTAAATATAAAAATGGATTTTATAAAAATATATAGTGATTTATTTCTTTCAGAAGAATTTAGTAAATCTTATGGAAGTAATATAGTATACAAACTTAATAAAAAAATTATAAATTATGAAGATGCTTTATGTTTTATTTATATGAAGGGGTTATTAAATGACTTTCCTTATAGTAATTTGATTAAACAAGTAGTTATAGATGAAGCTCAAGATTATAATGAGTTACAATATATAATATTAAGTAAAATTTTTATACAAGCTTCATTTACTATTTTAGGTGATGTTAATCAAACTATAAATCCTTATCAAAAATATGATTCTTTAGAAGTACTTGAATCAATTTTTAGAGATGGTTTTAAGTATGTAGAACTTACCAAGACTTATAGATCTAGTAGTGAAATAATTGAATATACTAATAATATTTTGAACTTAAAGTTTGTAAGTGCAATTAGAAAGCCAAATAATGTTCCTGTTAAATTTCGAAATAATGCAAAAGATCTTGTTAAAGATATAAATTATTTGAAAAATAAATATAGTTCTGTTGCGATAATAACAAAAAACAAACAAGAAAGCTTAAATTTATATAATTATTTAAAAGGTAAATTAAAAGATATTAGTTTAATAGAGGACTCTGAAGCTAAATTTAATAAAAATTTAGTGGTCGTTCCAAGTTATCTTTCTAAGGGACTAGAATTTGATGCTGTAATTTCATATGCTCCTTTAGAAAATGGGTATGATAAAAATGAGAAATGTTTATTTTATGTTGTTTGCACAAGGTGTCAGCATGAACTTATTATTTATAGTGCTTTAAAATAATTAATATTGACAAACAAAATTTACTATGCTATAGTCATAATTAACAATTTTGAGGAGTAAAAGTGTATGTGTGTTAATGTGAAAAGTTCTAAAGTTTTTGAAAGAATCTTCTACTTAAACAAAGGTAATTATAATGGACATCTTATGTTAGAAAAAACAAATAAAGAGTTTTTTGATAAAAAGATAATTATGTTAAATACTTTGAAAATGTTTAAGAAGATAGTTTTGCTGATGAAAGAGAAAGAAAGTATTGAGTTTGAATGTGAGAAATCCATAATTGATAATTTAGGTAGGATTATTAGGTTGAAAAAGGGAATCAGCTGTGTTTATAGAGGAAGCATTTTTAATAATGAGGAAAAAATTGCTTTTTCAAGATGGTTATTAACAGATTTATTAACCGAATTTGGTTTAGAAAATAGTTTTGAAGAAGGCATTTTTAAAGTAAGTCGTAATTTAGAGGGCAAATATAATTTTGCTATGTTTGAAAATGCAAATATTAATCAAATTGCGGAAAATAGTCGCCTAAAAACTGGCGTGATATCAGCAAAATGTAAAACTTACCAGATGAAAAGATTTTTAAAAAAACAAAAAGAAACAATAACTAAGTGATAAGTTATTGTTTTTTTTATGTTTATTTAGTAAACTTATAGAAGAAAAGAGGAGGTTATATATATGCTTCAAGTAAATAATTTGAGTTTAAGATTTGGGAAAAGGGTTTTATTTGATAATGTTAATCTTAAATTTACTCCTGGTAACTGTTATGGGGTAATAGGCGCTAATGGTGCAGGAAAATCTACTTTTTTAAAAGTTTTATCTGGTGAGATAGAGTCTACTACGGGTGAAGTTATTATAACTAATGGTGAAAGATTATCAGTTTTAAAACAAGATCATAATGCTTATGATAAGTATAATGTTATTGAAACTGTTATAATGGGTAACCAAAAGCTTTATAATATAATGAAAGAAAAGGAAGAAATTTATTCTAAGCCGGATTTTAATGATGAAGATGGGTTAAGAGTAGGAGAATTAGAGGCTATATTTGCTGAGATGGATGGATGGCAAGCTGAAAGTGATGCTGCTGTATTACTTTCTGGTATAGGACTTGATCAAGCTTTTTTCTATGATAAAATGGAAAATCTGTCTGGTGAGGATAAGGTTAAGGTGCTACTTGCTCAAGCTTTATTTGGAAATCCTGATATCTTAATATTAGATGAGCCTACTAACTATTTGGATATAAATGCCAAAATTTGGTTAGAAAACTTTTTGCTTGAGTTTAAAAATACGGTAATAGTTGTTTCTCATGATAGACACTTTTTAAATAAAGTTTGTACTCATATACTTGATATAGATTATGAAAAAATAAAGTTGTTTATTGGAAACTATGACTTTTGGCTTGAATCTAGTGAACTTATTCAAAAACAAATGAAAGATTCAAACAAAAAGAAAGAAGATAAAATAAAAGAACTTCAAGATTTTATAAGAAGATTTAGTGCAAATGCTTCTAAATCTAAACAAGCTACTTCAAGAAAAAAATTACTTGAAAAAATAGAGCTTGAAGATATTAAACCTTCTTCTAGAAAATATCCTTATATAAATTTTGAAATAGATAGAGATCTTGGAAGAGATGTTTTAGAACTTAAAGGGATTTCAAAAACAATAGATGGTGAAGTAGTATTAAAGAATCTTAATTTAACGGTTAACAATGGCGATAGAATTGCTTTTGTAGGTAAAAATGAGCTTGCTAAGACTACGTTGTTTAAAATTATAACAGGGGAACTTGAACCAGATTCTGGAACTGTTAAATGGGGAACTACGGTAAGCTATTCTTATTTTCCTAAAGATCATGATGAATATTTTAAAAAAGATGTTAATTTGGTAGATTTTTTAAGACCTTATTCGAAGGAACAAGAAGAATCTTACTTAAGAGGATTTTTGGGAAGAATGCTTTTTTCTGGAGAAGAAGCTTTAAAGAAAGTAAACGTATCATCAGGAGGAGAAAAGGTTCGTTTAATGTTTTCTAAAATGATGTTAAAAAAGGCTAATGTTATTATTCTTGATGAACCAACTAACCATTTAGATATTGAGTCAATAACTTCATTAAATAAAGCTATGCAAAATTTTAAGGGTGTAAGTTTATTTTCTTCTTATGATTACGAGCTTATTCAAAGTGTTGCAAATAGAATAATTGAGTTTAAAGAAGATGGAAAATATATTGATAAAATGACAACGTATGATGAATATCTAGAGATTAAAAATTAATCTCTTTTTTTAAATTTAATTAACTATTTACTTTTTATAATAAAATGAGTATAATATAGGCATTTATTTAAGGGGTGTTTTAATTATGAAAGGTTTTTTTAAATTTATACCACTAGGAATTGGTATAAGTGCATCAGTTTTATATGCTTATAACATAATAGCTTTTAAGGTTATAAATAATTCTGCTGCATTAGTGCAAATTTTAACTAGCTTAAGATCTTATTTATATGTTGCTCTAATAGGCTTTGGTATTTACTTTTTACTAAATATTATAGACCTTTTAAAGGTTAGAAAGGTAGTATCATCTTATGATGATGATAATGATTATGAAGAGCCTATTTCTTATCAAGAAGTGAGAAACGAAAATTTATATACTAATAGTTCTTTACCAACTTATGATGTGGGTTATGAAACTCCGTTTGCTAATAATTCTTCACAAGAAGTAGGATATAAACCACTTTATTCTGGAAATGTTTCGCAAGTTTATGAAACTGGTTATGAAACTCCTAGTTTTAATAATAACAATATAAATCAGTATGCTAATTATATTAATGAACCTAAAAAAGAAACTTTTAATAAAGTAATTACACCCCAAAATTTAGAGACTAAAAATGATATTATAAAAGGAAATATATATTGTTATAACTGCGGAGAAGCAATTTATAGTTCAGATAAATATTGTTCTTATTGCGGAGCCTGTCAAGTTACAAGAAAAACAAGAAAAAATGTACCTTTTTTAAGAAAAGCTATTAGTTTAATAGAATTTGTAATTCTTATTTTGTTATTATATTTTCTTATTAGTATGATGTTTTCTTATAAGGAAAGTAAAGATCCTAATTTTGAATCACCTTTTAAAATAAGCCTAACAAAGTAATTTCACTTACTTTGTTTTTTTATTATATTAGTTATTATTTTTGAATCAGATAAGCAAAATAAGTTTTTATATCTAAAATTATTGGTATCAATTACTTTATTTAAATCATCTACTTTTTTAAAATCATCATTGATATTTTTCTTAAATTTAATTTTTTTTAACCCCTTTTTAAATAACTTTTTATTAAAACAAGTAAATAAGTTTAATTCCTTACTATTAAAATTGTTGTTAAAAATATCGATACTATTACCACATACTATAATTTTTACATTTTTTTCTATAGCTTTCTTAATATTTTTTTTATTTCTTATTAGTTTTTCTTTTATTAATTTTATTTTATTAGGATCATAATTTCCAAAATAATATATATTGTTTTTTTCAAAATTAATTTTTTCTTTTAAACTAATATTATTAACAAATTGCTTACTTACAAATTCATCTTCTAAAAAATCCTTTTCTAATACTTTTATCATTTTATCACCTGTTATAGTTATTAGAATTTTTTTCTTTTTTTAAACATATAATTTTATAATCCTTGAAAAAATAAGTAAAATAAAGTAAAATATATACGTATTTGATTTGAGGTGATAACATGGGAAGATTTCCTAATATAGCAGCTAGTAAAGCTAAAACAGGAGCAGCAAAAGCTAAAGTTTATTCAAGTTATGCTAAAGAAATTTATTTAGTGGCAAAACAAGGTGGTACTGATCCTAATGGTAATTTAACATTAAGACATTTAATAGAAAAGGCAAAAAAAGAACAAGTGCCTTCAGACATAATTAAGAGAGCTATTGATAAGGTTAATAGTGGTGTTGATGAAAACTATACTTCTGTTAGATATGAAGGTTTTGCCTCAGGAGGAGCAACGGTTATGGTTGACTGTTTAACTGATAATGTTAATAGGACTGTTAGTTTGGTAAGAAATGCTTTTACAAAGTCAAAGGGAAAAATGGGAGTATCTGGTTGTGTTTCCCACATGTATGAGCATTTGGCTGTTGTTATGGTAAAAAATATTACTGAAGATGAAGTTTTAGAAGCTCTTGTTATGGGAAATGTAGATGCTAAAGAAATAGAACAAGATTCTAATGGCGTAACTATATATGGAGAACCTGCTGATTTATATAAAATAAAAGAGGCAATATCTGCATATAAAAAAGATGCTGAATTTACTTTTGAAGAAGTAACAATGCTTCCTAATGACATGGTTACTTTAGAGGGAGAAGACAAAGAATTATTTGAAAAATTACTTACTATGTTAGATGATATAGAAGACGTACAAAAAGTATATCATAATGTTAATTTGTAAGGCATTGACAAAAATTTCCTTATAAGGTATATTTAGATTATATAAAGATTGATGAGAAAGAATAGTAATCAAAATGTAATTTTTAAAGAGAGTTATCATTTGGTGAGAGATAATAAAAGTATTTTGATGAATCTACTTTTGAGACAAATGTGAAAAGCATTTGCGGTAAATACCGTTATATTAATTAAGAATAAGCAGGATGGCACCGTGGTTATATATCACTCCAGCATTTGTTTATTCTTTTTTTGCAAATTTAGGAGATTTTATGAATAAAAAAGTAATAAAAGAAAGTGATGGGGTAATAGATTTAGTAGGGATAGATACATTTCCAAACGTAGAATTAGAAATCTATTTACATGGAACTAATAAATTAATAGGTAATATTTGGTTTGACAAAGATATTGATTCGGAATTTGTTAAATACTATGGAAATGTAGGGTATTATATAAAAGAGGAATATAGAGGTAATAATTATTCTCTTAATGCTTTAAAAATACTTAAAAGTATCATAAAGAAAAAAGGAATACCAAAGATGTTATTTAGTGTAGATGAAAGTAACATAGTTTCTAGAAAAGTATTAGATAAGTTTAAGGCTAGGCTTCTTTGTTATAGGCCTGTTCCTAAAAATCATAAAATATATAATTTTGAAAGTAGTAATTTATTAATTTATCAATATAATTTATTGGAGGAAAAAGATGAGAAAGATAAAAGTAAAAAGTATCTATAAACATTTTAAGGGAGATTTATATTTAGTAGAGGATGTAGCGATGCACTCAGAAACAAAAGAACAGTTAGTTATATATAGGCATTTATATGGTGATTGTTCTCTTTGTGCAAGACCACTTGACATGTTTTTATCAGAAGTTGATCATGAAAAATATCCTGATGTAAAGCAGAAATATAGATTTGAAGAAATTACTATAGAAAGTAAGGTGCATTAGTATTATGTTAAAAGATTATTTTTTTGCTGAGAAATATGAGGAATTAAAAGATAGTGACAATTTGGTATATAAAGCTTTAGAAATTTCTACGGAACTTTTTAAAAACGATATAGATAAAGGTGGAAATCCTTATTTTTTACATCTTTTATATGTTTATAATAATGTATTTGGAGAGGAAGAAAAAATAGTTGCACTTTTACATGATGTGATAGAAGATAAAAAGGTATCTAAACAGGAACTTTTGGAAATTGGTTTTCCACAAAAAATAGTTAGTGATATTGTAATATTAACAAGAGATAAATCTTTAGATTATGGTAGCTATATTAATAATATAGTAAAAAATGGTTCTAAAGAAGCTTTAGAAGTTAAATTAGCAGATTTAAAAAATAATATTGATTTAACAAGAATAAAAAATCCAACGGTTAAAGATTATGAAAGAGTGGAAAAAAGGTATGTTCCTTCTTATGAAAAAATATTAAATAGATTAGAGGAGATGAAATAATGATAGATATTAATTTAATTAGAGAAAATAAAGAACTAGTAAAAGAAAATATAAGAAAGAAATTTCAGGATCATAAGTTACCTTTGGTAGACGAAATATATGATATGGATAAAGTTTATAGAAGGATGAAAATAGAAGCTGATGAAGCTAGGTCTAAAGTTAATTCTTTAAGTAAAGAAATTGGTTTACTTATGAGAGAAAAAAGAAAACAAGAAGCAGAAAAAATAAAAAGAGAAGTATCTAAAATTAAAGAAAGAATTCCAGAATTAGAAGAAAAAGAAGGAGAGCTTTATAAAAGGATAAAAGAAAATATGATGCTTATTCCAAATATAATAGCAGATGATGTACCAATTGGAGAAGATGATTCTAAAAATGTTGAAGAACAAAGGTTTGGTGAGCCTAAAGTTCCTTCTTTTGAAGTACCTTATCATGCAGAAATTATGGAGAAGTTTAATGGTTTAGATAAAGAAGCAGCCGGACGAATTAGTGGTAATGGTTTTTATTATTTAATGGGGGATATTGCAAGACTTCACTCTGCGGTTTTATCATATGCAAGAGATTTTATGATTAATAAAGGTTTTACATACTGCATTCCCCCTTACATGATTCGTTCAAGTGCGGTAGATGGAGTAATGTCTTTTGAAGAAAAAGAAGATATGATGTATAAAATAGAAGGAGAAGATTTATATTTAATAGGAACTTCTGAACATTCTATGATAGCTAAGTTCAAAGACCAAATTTTAAAGGAAAAGGAACTTCCTATAACCATGACTTCTTATTCTCCTTGTTTTAGAAAAGAAGTTGGAGCCCATGGTATTGAGGAAAGGGGAATTTATAGGATTCATCAATTTGAAAAGCAAGAAATGATAGTAGTTTGTAAACCAGAAGATAGTGATTTTTGGTATGACAAAATGTGGAACTACTCTGTAGAACTATTTAGAAGTCTTGATATTCCGGTTAGAAAATTAGTATGTTGTTCAGGTGATTTAGCAGATTTAAAACATAGGTCATGTGATATAGAAGCTTGGAGTCCAAGACAGAAAAAATACTTTGAAGTTGGTTCTTGTTCAAATTTAACAGATGCACAGGCAAGAAGACTTTCTATTAAGTATAAAAAGGAAGATGGAAGTAAGGAATATGCTCATACTTTAAATAATACAGTTATAGCACCTCCTAGGATGTTAATAGCATTTTTAGAAAATAATTTAAATGAAGATGGAAGTGTTAATATTCCTGAAGCTTTAAGACCTTATATGGGTGGAAATAAAATTATAAAACCTTAAGGAGATTTTTATGTTTAATAAGTTTTGTTATCTTTTATTATTTTTCTTTGTTTATTCTTTTTTAGGTTGGGTAGCAGAAGTTGTAACCGAATTTTACCATCATAAAAGATTTGTAAATAGGGGCTTTTTAATAGGACCTTGGTGTCCTATTTATGGAGTAGCTGCCGTAATAATTACTAAAGTTTTAAGTAAATATTTACATAGTTTAACTTTGCTTTTCATAATGTCTATGTTAGTTTGTGGTTTACTAGAATATTTTACAAGCTATATTATGGAAAAATTATTTAAAGCTAGATGGTGGGATTATAGTGAAAAAAAATATAATATTAATGGAAGAGTTAGTTTAGATGCACTTTTGTTATTTGCTTTTGGCTCAATGATAATAATTTATTTTGTTAATCCATTAGTTTATAAGCTTTTTTTAGTGCTCCAAGCTAATTTTGTAAAATTAATTTCACTTGTTTTATTAGTAATTTTTATTATTGACGTTGTTATATCATTTAAAACTATATATGAAGTAAGAAATACAATAAAGAATGAAGAAAAAGATAATACTTATGAAATAACTAAAAAAGTAAAAGAAAGACTTAAAAATAAATCATATTTTATAAGAAGGCTTATAAATGCTTTCCCTAAAATTAAAACTAATAAAAAAATATAATGATTATGAAATGGAGAAGTTTATATTATGGCAAATTTAGAATTTAGGTATGGCACAATGAATTCAGGAAAAAGTTTATCTATTTTACAGATGGCTTATAATTATGAAGAGAATAATAAAAAAATATTGTTAGTAAAATCTTCAATCGATACTAAGGGAGATGATTTTTTGGTGTCGAGAGTAGGTCTTAAAAGAAAAGTAGATATTATTCTTAAAGAAAATGAGAGTTTATTAGATTTAAAATATAAAAAATCATTAGATAATATTTTTGCAGTTTTAGTTGATGAAGCTCAATTTTTAACAGAAAAGCAAGTTGAAGACTTATGGTTTGTTGCAAAAAGAATGAATATAGCGGTTATTTGTTTTGGTCTTAAAACTAATTTTAAAAGTAAGTTGTTTGTTGGCTCTAAAAGATTATTTGAACTATCAGATAAATTTAAGGAGATAGAGACAATTTGCAATTGTGGTGTTAAGGCTAGATTTAACGCAAGAAAAGTTAATGGAAAGTTTATAAAAGAGGGGGAAGAATTTGTTATTGATGGAGAAAATGATAATGTGGTTTATGTTCCTCTTTGTGCTAATTGTTATATGAAAAAAGTTTTTAATAAATAAATTGACTTATAACATTTAAATTAATATAATAGAGTTTACGAAAAAAAGGAAGTGACTTTTTGTGGGAACTAAGCTCAAGGAAGAATTAACAAAAGCGAGAAATTTTGATGAAAAATCTATATTAAAATTGTATGAAAGTTATTATTCTTACGTAGACTCTGTTGTTTTAAATTATCCCATCGAAAAATTAAGAACATTTGTTAGGGTACTAGCAACAAAAAAATTTAATAGATTATTTGAAGACTATATTACTTCAGATTATAAATCCGAACCAAGTAATTATTTTTTTAGTATCATTAGATTTTATAATAGAAGGTTATATCCTTTATGTGATGGTTACGTTTTTTTAGCTAGGGAATTTCCCCAATGTAAAGAACAATTAAAACCTTATATATTTAGTAGTTTAGTATTTGATGTAAAAAGATTTATAAAAGATAATCATCTTGAAAATGAAGATATTATGAAGTTTAAGTTATATCTTTTTACCATGAAATTTATTGAAAATAGTTTAAAACATAAGAAAAAAGGTATAAAAGAAAGATTCAAAAAAGAACTTAATAATCTTAATTATACTAAACTATCAAATATATTAAAAAGTGACGATAGCAAGTTAAAACGTGAGGAAATTATAGATAAATATCATTATTTAGTTTGTAGTATTGCATCAAAAAATACTGATATTTGTGGTTTTGATGAACTTTTTTTATTCTTGGATTCTAAATATAAAGATTTGGTTAATAAATATTTTGAAGGAAATGTTAAGTCTGATTTAAAAAAATATATCACTAATTGTTTAAGTTATTATGTTACGACTTTAAGAGAACTTAAAGAAGAAAAGATAAAAGAAATAACCTTTCCTAGAGAAATGTTAGAAGCTTGGACTAAAGAAGATGACGTTTATACTGCTTATTTAAAGTCTCAATTTGCAAAAGCTTTGCCTAATAAATATGTTGCCTTTGAAAAATTTACTGACTTAACACCTGAAGAATACTATTTAAAAGAACTTTGTTCATTTAATTTAGAAAATGAAAAAATAATAGATAGAGAAATTAGTAAAATAAAGAAAAATTAATTTCTTTTTTTATTGATATTTTTCATAAAAATTAATATACATGTTATAATTATATAGATGGAGATGATTTATATGTCTAAATATGAAGAATATAGAAAAATGTACCCCAATTTTTATTATCATGGTTTTGATTTATCTGATAATGAAAATGATTTATTTATAACTTATCATTTTGAAATAGAACATTTGATGAAGTTTAATCCTACGCTTAAAGTTCCAAAAATAAAAAAAGTTAATTATGATAAAGGTCTTTTAAATAAAATTATATTTAGTGCTGGCTTAGCTGAAATTGCCAGCTACTGGAAGGCAACATGTAGTCCTAACATAATAATTAAGGGTGGCTTTTTAAATAATGAGCAAAAAAAGTGGTTAAAAAAGCTAATTTTTAATGGGTTAGGTGAGTTTTTCTACGTAAATAAAATAAATCCTTCTTATGAAGATTTTGTAACCGTTAGTTGTAATAGTAAAGAAGATTTAGTAGAAGATAATGGAAATTATGAAGGCTATTTAGTTGCGGTAGGTGGGGGTAAAGATTCTATTACGTCTCTTCAAATTTTAAAAGATATTACTAATAAAAAAGCTTTTATTATAAATAATAGAAAGATTTGTTTTGATAGTGCAGAAATAGCTGGTATAAATGAAAAAGATATTATAAATGTAGAAAGATTATTTGATAAAAATATTATTGAATTAAATAATAAAGGTTTCTTAAATGGTCATACTCCTTTATCTAGTTGTATAGCTTTTATATCTTATTTAACAGCTTATGTTAATGGTATTAAATATATCGTATTATCTAATGAGTCTAGTGCTAATGAAGCTAGCGTAAAAGGTACAAACATTAATCATCAGTATTCAAAGAGTTTGGAGTTTGAAGATGATTTTAGATACTATACTAAAGAATTTTTGTCACCAAAAATAGAATATTTCAGTTTGTTAAGACCACTTAGTGAATTACAAATAATGAAAATATTCACTAAATATCCTAAATATTTTAAACATTTTATAAGTTGTAATAATGGGGGAAAGAGAAAAAATATAGGTAAGACTGATGGTTGGTGCTGCACGTGCTCAAAATGTCTATTTATCTATATAATTATGAGTAATTTTGTAGATCAAGAAACAATGGTAGATATATTTGGAGAAAATTTACTTGATAAAAAAGAAATGTTAAATTATTTTTTAGAACTTTTAGGTAAAAAAGATACTAAACCATTTGAGTGTGTCGGTACGGTAAAAGAAGTTCTTTATGTTGTTAATAATTTAGCTAGTAAGTTAGAAAATCCTCCTTATTTAATAAAATATTATAAAGAAAATTATGAAGTTACTTTAGAGGATGAAAAGATGTTAGATATAATAGATTCTAAAAATAATGTACCAGAAGATTTATTAAAATTATTAATAAAGGAGCTTTTAGGATGATAGAAAAAATAATTAATGATATAGATAGTAAAAATAATATTTTAATACTAGGATTTGGTAGAGAAGGAAAGTCTACTTATAAGCTTATAAGAAAGTATTTAAAAAATAAAAAAATAACAATAGCAGATGGTAATGTTAATTTACTAGAAGCTAATTCTTTTTTAAGAGAAGATAGTAATTTAGAGCTTATTTTGGGAGAAGGTTATTTAGATAAGTTAGATAAGTTTGATATGATATTAAAATCACCTGGGGTTAATTTTAAAAGAATTAATTATGATTCATTTAAGGATAAAATAACTTCAGAAATTGATTTATTTTTAAAGTATTCTAATTGTCAAACTATCGGAATAACAGGTACTAAGGGTAAAAGTACTACATCTTCTTTAATTTATCATATTTTAAAAGAAATGGGTAAAAATGTTAGGCTAGTAGGTAATATAGGTATTCCTGTTTTTGATGAAATAGAAAGCTTTTTTAAGGATACCATCGTGGTAATAGAGTTAAGTTGCCATCAGCTTCAGTTTGTTAATGCTTCTCCTAATATATCTATTTTACTAAATATTTATGAGGAACATTTAGATCTTTATAAATCTTACGAAGAATATATGAATGCTAAGTTAAATATTTTTAAGTATCAAAAAGATAAAGATTATAAAATTATTGGAATTGACTCACCAGATACCAATAAATACGTAAAAGATAAAGATAGTTATTTATTTACGAAAGAAGATAAAAACATAAGTAAGGGAATAAAAATAAAAGAAGATGGTTTATATTTAGTAAAAGATTCTAAAGAGACTTTGGTTTATGAAAAAGAAAGAAAAAGAAACTTATTAGGAGATCATAATTTGTATAATGTTGCAGCAGCTTTATGTGTATGTGATATACTTTCTCTTGATAAGGATAAAGTTAAACTTTTGATAGATGATTTTAAACCGTTAGAACATAGGATGGAATTAGTTGGTGAATATAAAAAAATAACTTTTTATAATGATTCAATAGCTACTATTCCAGAGGCTACCATAAATTGTGTTAAGGCTATTCCTAATTGTAAAACTCTTATAATCGGAGGTTTAAATAGAGGTATTGATTTAAGCTTATTAACTAATTTTTTAATGGAATATAATAGTTTGGAAAATATAATATGTCTTAAAGATACTGGTTATATGATAGCAGATGAATTAGAAAGGGTGGGATGTAAAAAAAGGCTTTTAAAGGCTTTAGATATGGAAGATGCTGTTAAGCTTGCTTATAAGTATACCAAAGAAAATTATGCTTGCATCCTTTCTCCTGCAGCAGCAAGTTATAATGTTTATAAAAACTTTGAAGAAAGAGGTAAACATTATAAAGAACTTATTAGAAAATATGGAAAAGCTAGTAACTAGCTTTTTTTAAATTGATTATAATAGTTAGTTATGTTATCATATCTTAACAAATTAAAAAGGAATGGTTTTATGGGGCAGGTATTAAATCAACTTGAGGAAGAAAGCTTAGTAGTACATTATGCTGATATTCTTTATTACAAAATAAATAAAAATCATGCTAATTTAAGTGAAAAAGAGATAAAAAATATTTGTAAAGAAATAATTAAAGATGTTATTAAAAATTACGCTGGGTCTAATTTGGAATTTACTACGTATATGGCTATTCAATTATACAGGTTAGAGAAATTGAGTTTAAATGAAGAAAAGTTTTTAATAAGATATGTTTTGTCTGCAGGAACTAACGAGAAAATAATAAAATATTTTTGTAATAAATATGATTTTTTGTTAGATAGTTATAAATTCACAATTCAGTATAATTATTTAAAAAATAATTTTTATAAAATAGTAGAAGAAAGTTTAAGTGATATTAATTCTGTTAAAAATAGCGTTCAAAAAAGAATACATAGTAACATAATTAAGTATACTTCTATAATAAAAAAGAAGATAAGAGAATTAGAAACTGAAGCTATTAAGGAAGATAAAAATAAAATTTATGATATTAAAGAAAATTACTATTACATAACCGAAGAATTTTTTTATGCGAACCGTGGTATAATTCCAGATAAGTCTTTAAGAAAACTAATTCAAGATAAATTTGATAAATTTTTAAAAGCTTATATAAATGGAAAATCAAATAAAACACCTTCTTTTTATTTGTATGATAGATTTAACAATTTTTTTAGTTTATATTTTGAGAAGCAGGCCGAAGAAGAAATGAAAATGGATAATTTAAGTAAAGCTGATAAAGATAAATTTGAAAGCACCATAGAAGAAAACAAAGATTTAATTGATTATGCTGTTAGTAAGACTAAAACTCTTGTTAAACGTGACGAAATAGAAAAATTAATAACTGATAAATACATGCTTCTAGCTAAAAAATATTATGTACAGCCAAGGTCTTATCCTTTTAGAAGTTATGTTAAGGCATCGTTAAATTATTATGTTAAAATACTAAATAAAACTTATCATGATGATTTGCTTAACAAGATTATAAAGAATTGTGAAGAAAAAAATATTATTAGTAAAGATTTAGTAATTGATATAATTTGTGGCTGGGCTAATTATTTTAGAGATAATAATATTGATAATGAAGAAGATTTTATTAACTTTATTTTTCCTTTACTTTTGGATTATAAAGAAGAAGATTATAAAGAAATAATTACTTTAAAAAAGCACTATAAATAAAGCTTTATTTTATGTTATAATTGTTTGGTAGAAAAGGGTGAT
Organism: uncultured bacterium; assembly: GCA_949285875.1. Classification (GTDB taxonomy): domain Bacteria; phylum Bacillota_I; class Bacilli_A; order RF39; family UBA660; genus Aphodocola. The sequence goes on from CASDZZ010000022.1 coordinate 18,649, forward strand.
AGTATGTTAAAACCAAATTTTAAGGAAGCTAGAAAAAGGACTAAAGAAGAAATAAAAGTACTAAGAGATGAATATAAGGTTCCCTTAGAGATGAAAAATATTGGTAAGAATAAAAAATACTTTATAAAAACTTACGGTTGTCAGATGAATGAACACGATAGTGAAGTGATGTCGGCCATATTAGAAGATATGAACTTTTCTAAAGCTCTAGATTATGATGATGCTGATTTAATAATTTTAAATACTTGTGCTATTAGAGAAAATGCACATAATAAAACATTTGGAATGTTAGGCAGATTAAAACATTTAAAACAAGAAAAGAAAGATTTATTGGTTGGATTAGCAGGATGTATGAGTCAAGAAGAAAGTGTTGTTGATGAAATATTAGCTAAGTATAAGTGGATGGACTTTGTTTTTGGAACACATAATATTCATAAATTGCCTGAAATTTTAAATGAACATTATAAATCTAACAAATTAGAAGTAAACGTATGGTCTAATGAAGGCAACATTGTTGAAAATTTACCGGTTAAAAGAGATTCTAAATATAAGGCTTGGGTAAATATAATGTACGGGTGTGATAAATTTTGTACTTACTGCATTGTTCCTTATACAAGAGGTAAACAAAGAAGTAGAATGCCAGAAGACATAATTAATGAAGTAAAAGATTTAATAAAAGAAGGTTATAAAGAAGTTACTTTATTGGGACAAAATGTAAATGCTTATGGTAAGGATTTTACTAATAGGGATTATAAAATGGAAAATCTTTTGGAAGATGTTGCTAAAACAGGAATAGAAAGATTACGTTTTGTAACTAGTCATCCCTGGGATTTTACTGATAAGATGATTGATGTTATCGCTAAGTATGATAATATATGTAATTATATTCATCTTCCGGTGCAATCTGGTTCATCTAGGATTTTAAAACTTATGGGAAGACGTTATACTAAAGGATCTTATCTTGAATTATATAATAAAATAAGAGAAAAAATTCCTAATTGTTCGATTACAACTGACATCATTGTTGGCTTTCCAGGAGAAAGTAAAGAAGATTTTGAAGAAACTTTAGACTTGGTAAAAAAATGTAAATTTGATTCTGCGTTTACTTTTATTTATTCACCAAGAAAGGGAACACCTGCAGCTAAAATGAAAGATGATATTAGCTTGAAAGAAAAAGAAGAAAGATTATATGCGTTAAATGCTTTAATTAATGATTATGCTTTAGAAACTAATAAAAAGCTTATTGGTAAAATTGTTAAAGTTCTTGTAGAAGGGGTAAGTGAAAAAGATCAAAATATGCTTTTTGGGTATACTGATACAATGAAGCTTACAAATGTTAAAGCTGATAAAAAATATATTGGAAAGATTATAGATGTAAAAATAACAGATGCAAAAACTTGGAGTTTGGATGGCGAAATAGATGGATGATATAAAAAAAGATATTGATAAATTATTTGATGAATTTGAATCAAGCTCTTTATATCAAAAATATCTATCAGTAGAAAAACAAATGTTAGCAAATGAAAATATCACAAGTTTATTAGATGAAATAAGAAGATTACAAAAAATATTTGCTAATACTAAAGATAAAAATGTGGAACTTAAAATAGAATCTTTATATGATTCATTAAAGGAAATCCCACTATATCAAAGTTATTTGATTATTATGGATGAAATTAACCAAAAATTATATGGGGTTAAGGAAATTTTTGAAAAGTATTTTAGTGATTTGTTATCTTTAAAATAATTGACTTTTTGTTGATAACAAGATAAAATATAATTGTTGATGGTGAAAGTAGATTATTAGTTTTAATAGTTATTTTATAGAGATAATGTGGTTGGTGGAAACATTAAGACTTTTAAAATGAATTACACTACTAGAGTCAAATCGTTTAAGAGCGTTAATCTTTTGAGGGCTAGGAAACTAGAACAAAGGTGGTACCGTGGACTTATTAGTTCATCCTTTAATTAGGATGAACTTTTTATGTGTGCCGTGCATGGCATATATCTAGTTGGTGAAAGTCCAATACACGCGTAGGTATCGACGAAGTGTTAGGGAAGCACAAAGCATCAGTCGCGAGGCTTGGGGCTAAAG
>CASDZZ010000023.1 GCA_949285875.1 uncultured bacterium
TAAAATACCTCCTTCAATGACAAATAAACTGCTTGGAAGGTATTATACAGTTATAAATCTTATTGCACAACTTCTGTGCACTTCTTTTTTTAAAATACAATACTTATAAGTAATGATTTTTAGGCATAAAATAACTTGAAATCATTATTTTTTTGTTATATAATATTGATGGCTTTTCAAAGGAAAAGAAATACGCACAAACATGGATTTAAGTTTCGAGTGCCGAAGAGGTGAAATTTAAAGATGAAGTGTTTGGAGGTTATTAACGAAGGAGGAAAAAGAAATGCCAGTTGTATCAATGAGTTACTTGCTAGAAGCAGGTGTACATTTTGGACATCAAACAAAAAGATGGAATCCAAAGATGAAAGAATATATCTTTACTTCAAGAGATGATATTTATATTATCGATTTACAGAAGACAGTAAAGAAAATTGAGGAAGCTTATGCAGCTTTAAAGGAAATTGCTGCTAATGGCGGAAAAGTAATTTTTGTAGGAACCAAAAAACAAGCTTCAGAATCTGCTGAAGAAGAAGCTAAAAGATCAGACAGCTACTATGTTGCTAAACGTTGGTTAGGTGGAACTTTAACTAATTTCAAAACTATTAGAAGAAGAATTAACCGTTTAGACCAAATTGAAAAAATGGAAAAAGATGGTACGTTTGATAAGTTACCTAAAAAAGAGGTAGTTAAGATTCGTAAAGAATACGAAAAATTAAACTCATATTTCTGTGGTTTAAGAGAAATGAAGAGATTACCTCAAGCTATGATTATTGTAGATCCAAAGAAAGAATACAATGCTATTAAGGAAGCTAGAAAATTAGATATTCCTGTATTTGGTATTGTAGATACTAATTGTGATCCTGATTTAGTTGATTATGTAATTCCAGGTAATGATGATGCTATAAGAGCTGTAAAAATAGTTCTTGGAGTATTAAACAACGCTATTTGTGAAGCAACTAATAAACCAGTAGAAGATTATATTACTGAAGAAGATAAAGCAAAAGTAGTTAATAAAGAAGAAAAAAAAGAAGTTCCTAAGAAAGAAAAGGCTTCAGAAGTAACTGAAAAGGTAAAAGAAGAAGTTAAGGAAAATGTAGAAACTGAAGATTTAAGTAAAAAAACTGTAGCTGAACTTAAAGCTATGGCTAAAGAAGCGAAAATTGAAGGTTATTCAAAAATGAAAAAAGATGAGCTAGTAGTAGCTTTAAATAAATAAACTAACTTTAGTTATAAAGGAGAATAAATATGAACGCTAGTCTAATTAGAGAGTTAAGAGATATGTCTGGAGCAGGAATGATGGATTGTAAAAAAGCTCTAGAAGCAAGTGATGGAGATTTAAAAAAAGCAGCAGAATGGTTAAGAGAAAAAGGTATTGCTAAAGCTGCTAAAAAAGCTGATAGAATTGCGGCTGAAGGATTATCTACTATTTTAGTAGAAGGAAATAAAGCTGTTATTCTAGAAGTTAATTGTGAAACAGATTTTGTTGCAAAAAATGAAAAATTCTTAAAATTTTTGGATGATGTTGCAAAAACTATTTTAAATAGTAATGCTAAAACAATGGAAGAAGCTTTAGAATTAAGTTGTGGTGATGAAAAATTAGGTGATTATGTTACTAATATGACTGCAACAATTGGAGAAAAGATAAGTCTTAGAAGATTCACTTTATTAGAAAAAAACGATAATGAACACTTTGGTTCTTATATTCATATGGGCGGAAAGATTTCTGTTTTAACTTTACTTGAAGGTGCTTCTGAAGAAGTTGCTAAAGATGTATCTATGCATGCAGCAGCTATGAGACCTGAATATGTTAAAAAAGAACAAGTTCCTGCTGAACAAGTTGAAAAAGAAAAACAAATTTTAACTGAGCAAGCTATTAAAGAAGGAAAACCAGCTAACATAGCTGAAAAGATGGTAATGGGAAGAATTAACAAATACTATAAAGAAATTTGTTTAGAAGAACAAGATTTTGTTAAGGATAATAGTGTTACTGTTGGTAAGTATGTAAGTAATAATGGTGGTAAAATTGTTGATGTTATTAGATTCGAAGTTGGTGAAGGGATCGAAAAACGTCAAGAAAATTTTGCTGAAGAAGTTGCTGCTCAAATAAAAGGAGAATAATTATGAAAAAGTTAGTGGCAGTATTACTAACTTTTTTGTTAGTTTTTACAGGTTGTACGGTAACTAAAATAGAAGATGATATTGAAACTGATGCAATAAAATTTAGTAAAGAATATCCTGAAGTTAGTTATGAAAATCCTTTTAAGTATGCAACTTATGAGAATGTTATTGATATCATCCAAAATGGATCAGGAATAATTTATTTAGGATATCCTTCTTGTATATATTGCGACGAAGTTACCCAAACTTTAAATGAGGTAGCTAAAGAAAAAAATATTAAAGAAATATTCTATTATAATTTTAAAGATATTAAAACAAATAATACTGAGGAATATAAAAAATTAGTAGATTTATTATCAGAAAATTTAAATTCAGAGGATAATCAAATTGTTTCTCCGTCTGTAGTTTTTGTTAGAAATGGAAAAATAAAAGGTATCCATTCTAAAACAGTTGACTTTCATGATGCTAGGGAAAGAAAAATGACTGAAGAAGAAAAGAATAGTTTAAAGCAAATTTATTCTGATTATATAGATCAAGTATATAATGATGATTGTGATTGCTAAATAAAAAGGTCAAAAAAGAAATTTTATTTATTTAAAATGAAATAGACGCTGGATTAGTAAAGAAGAAGTAATCTGTTATTTTGCATTATAAAACACTTGTAATATAGTGTTTTTTTATTATATAATATTAGTATGTGAAAGAGGGATAGAATGTTAGAAGAAATTTTTTTAGAAACAGAAGAAAAAATGCAAAAAGCAATTAGTTCTATGGAAAATAGATTTTTAAATGTTAGGGCAGGTAGAGCTAATCCAAAAATTTTAGATAAGGTTATGGTAGAATATTATGGATCTCCAACTCCTTTAATACAATTAGCTACAATATCAGTTCCAGAAGCTCGTAAGTTAGTTATTAAACCTTTTGATAGAAATTCAATTGGTTCTATTGAAAAGGCTATTTTTGAAGCCAACATAGGACTTACTCCAAACAATAACGGAGAAGTAATTATGCTTGTTATTCCAGAACTTACTGAAGAAAGAAGAAAAGAATATGTTAAGGAAGCTAAAAATATAGCAGAAGAAGCTAAAATTGCTTTACGAAACGTAAGACAAGATGCTAATAATGCTATTAAAAAATTAGAAATTCCTGAAGATGATCAAAAAAGAGGTCAAGAAGACGTACAAGAATTAATTGCAAAATATAATAAAGTTGTAGAAGAAAAATTAAAAGAAAAAGAAAAAGAGTTAATGGAAATATAAACAATAATGAAAGTTATTGTTTTTTTTTACAAAAAAAAGTATAATTGTTATATACTAGGAGGCTAATGATGTTTAGTGATAAAAAGAACTTTTTAATTTTTGGAGGACTTGTTTTTGTTGTTATTTTATTTAGTTATGTGTTATATGCTGGTGGAATAACTAATAAATTAAAAGGCAATATAGAAAGTATCCCTAAAGAAGAAATGGGTGGAAATGATTATCCTATTATTGATTTAGTTATTAATTCAAGTGGTGAAAAACAAGTTAACAATGATGTAGCTATAACGATTAAAGCGTCTAGTAAATATAAGATAACAAAGTTTTATTATTCTTTTGATAAAAAAAATTGGAAAGATAATTTTATAGAAGTTGAAACAGGTGAAGAAGCTTCTGCAAAAGTAGTTTTTGAAGATACGATGAATAGTAAAATATATATTAAAGTAGAAAATGAAGCAGGGTTATCTAGTTTTTATTATGAAACTATTGTAAATATAGATAAAATATTACCAACAATAGAAAAGAAAGCAGATAATTTTGTGATAAGTGATAATGATAGTATATCAAAAATTCAATATTCTAATGATTCAATAAATTGGGAAGATATTATGTTAGAAGATAATATCAAAAATAAAAAAATTTCAAAAGATGAAATTACGTATAAATATGTACGAGCAGTTGATAAAGTGGGTAATATTAGTAAAGTAGTAGAGGTTAATTAAGCATTGATTATCCTCTTTTTTTATGTTATAATAACGTCGTTAAAAGCAAAGAAAAAGAGTAGTAATAAGAAAAAAGCTTAATAGAGAGTTAGTGGTTGGTGGAAACTAATAGTAATATCTTATGAATTCGCTTTGGAGCTTGATAGTCTAAAGCTATCACGTGTGTTTTACGTTATAAAAACATAAAAGTGCATAGTAAAATCTATGAAGCAAGGTGGTACCACGGTGTTAGTCGTCCTTGTTTTATAGATTTTTTTATTATTTAAGGAGGATTTTTTATGAATGAAAAAATACAGTTAGTAAAAGAAAGTTTTTCTAATGATTTGAATCTTATCGTAGATATGAAAACGTTAAATGATGTAAGAGTTTCTTATCTAGGTAAAAAAGGTAAAGTAACAGAACTTTCTCAAATGATGAAGGATATTCCAAATGAAGATAAAAAGACATTTGGTATGCTTTTAAATGAAGTAAGAAATTATGTTACAAGTGAAATAGAAAACAAGAAAAAAGCTTTAGAAGAAAAAGCATTAAATGAAAAGCTAGAAAAAGAAACAATTGATATTACGTTACCTAGTAAAAAAGTTAAACGTGGTTCTAAACACCCTATGACTAGAATTGAAGAAAGATTCGAAGATATCTTTACATCAATGGGATATACGGTTTATGAAGGGCCTGAAATAGAAAGTGATGAAAACTGTTTCCAAAAATTAAACTTACCAAAAGGTCATGCGGCTAGAGATGCTCAAGACACTTTCTACTTAAAAGATGAATATGAAAATTACTTGCTTAGAAGCCAAACTTCTACTGCACAAGTAAGAGCGATGGAAGAAAACGAAGAAAAAGGACCACTTAGAATAGTTTGTCCAGGTAAGGTATATAGAAGAGACGAAGATGCAACACATTCTCATCAATTTATGCAAATAGAAGGATTAGTAATAGATAAAGATATTTCGATGGCAGATCTTAAGGGAACACTTGAATTATTTTGCAAAAAAATATTAGGAGAAAAGACTAAAGTAAGGTTTAGACCTAGTTACTTTCCGTTTACAGAGCCTTCGGTAGAAGTTGATGTTACTTGCTTTAAGTGTGGTGGTAAAGGCTGCGCTTTATGTAAACAAACTGGATGGATTGAAGTTTTAGGAGCTGGTATGGTTCATCCTAACGTACTTGAAATGAGTGGTTATGACAGCAGTAAGTATCAAGGATTTGCTTTTGGTACTGGAATGGATCGTTTTGCAATGTTTAAGTATGGAATTACTGACATAAGAACTATTTATGGAAACGATATTAGATTTTTAGAACAATTTGATAGAAAGGATGATGAATAATGAAGCTTTCAAGAAAGTTTGTTAGTGACTATGTTGATTTACCAGAAGATTTAACTATTACCGAGATTGCAGAAGCAATGACTAATGTAGGTAATGAATATGATAGTGCAGAAAAACTTATTAACTGTACTAATTTAGTAGTTGGTGAAGTTTTAGAATGTGAAAATCATCCTGATTCTGATCATTTACACGTTTGTAAAGTAGATGTAGGAGATGAAGTTTTAGATATAGTTTGTGGTGCTCCTAACGTTCGTACTGGGTTAAAAGTTGTGGTTGCAAAAGCCGGAGCTAAACTACCTGGTGGTGAAATTAAAAAAGGAATGATAAGAGGTGCCGAATCTAACGGGATGCTTTGTTCTAAAGCTGAGCTTGGTTTAGATAATAAATTTTTGGAAGAAAAAGATAAAACCGGTATTCATGAATTACCGAGTGATGCAAAAGTAGGTTCTGATCCTATTAAATTAATGGGGCTTGATGATGAAGTAATTGATTTTGAATTAACTTCAAACAGGGGTGATTTATTAAGTATTTTAGGAATGGCATATGAACTTGGTGCAATATATAATAAAGATGTTAGAAAAATAGATTTAAATTATAATGAAAACAAAGAAGATATTAATGATTCATTTAAAGTGGTAGTTGATACTGATGATTGCTCTTTGTTTCTAGCTAAAAAAGTTAAAAACGTTGTTATTAAAGAAAGCCCAGATTTTATAAAAGAAAGACTTATAGCATCTGGAATAAGACCAATTAATAACGTAGTAGATATTTCTAATTATGTTATGTTAGAAACTGGTCAACCATTACATTTTTATGACGCTAATAACTTAGGAGATACTTTAGTAGTTAGAAATGCTAAAGAAAACGAAGAGTTAACCACGTTAGATGGCGTAAAAAGAACTCTTACTAAAGATGACATTGTTATTGCTGATAAAAATAAAGCTGTAGGTTTAGCTGGCGTTATGGGAGGATTATCTACTGAGGTTGAAGATAATACAACTGATATAATTATTGAATCTGCTATTTTCGATAAAATTAAAGTAAGAAGAACTTCTAAAAAAATCTTGCGTAGTGAAGCTTCTAATAGGTTTGAAAAGGGACTTGACCCTAAAAGAACTTATATGGCAATTGAAAGAAGCTGTGCTCTGCTTGAAAAGTATGCAAGTGGTACTATAGTTGGAGGAATGGTTAAGTATGATAATGCTGATTCTTCTGATAAAAAAATAGAAATAACTTTAGAAAAAATTAATAAAGTATTAGGAATTGTTATTCCTAAAGAAGAAGTTATAAGAATACTAAAATCTTTAGCTTTTGAAGTAACTGATAATGGTGATTATTTAACTGTTTTAGTTCCCTCTAGAAGGTTAGATGTTAATATAAAAGAAGATATAATTGAAGAAGTAGGAAGAATGCATGGTATGGATAATATAAAAGGTAAAATGCCAGTACTTCCATTAGTTTCAGGAAAATTTGATAAAACCAAACGTAATTTAAAAAACAAGTTAGTAGATTTAGGACTTAACGAAACTTTAAGTTATACATTAATTCCTAGTTCTGAAGCACATAAATTTACAAATGATAATTTTGAAGCTATAACTTTAGCAGATCCGATGAGTGAAGATAGAAACACTCTAAGATATAGTTTACTTTATTCTTTAAATGAAATTTATAATTATAATAAAGCTAGAAATAATAGTGATATTTCAATATTTGAAATAGGAAAAGGTTTTTATAAAGAAAACGATGAATATAAAGAGGATTTAAAGCTTTCGGTATTAATGACTGGAAATTATTACTTGGATATTAATAAAACTAAAGTAGACTTTTATATTATAAAAGGTGTATTAGAAGAAATATTAGATTTTCTTGGATACGCTGGTAGATATAGCATAGTAAAAGATAATTTAGTTCCAGAAGAGTTACACCCAGGGCAAAGCGCATCTATTATTATGCAAGGAAAAAATGTTGGTGTAATTGGAAAACTTCATCCTAAAATTACTAAAGAAGATATTTATGTGTTTGAAATTAATTTAACAAAATTATTATCTAATAGTCCATCAAGAATGACATTTAAAGAGATTCCAAAATATCCTTCGGTAGTAAAAGATGTAGCTTTTATAGTTGATAAAAAAGTTTCTTGTAAAGATGTTATGGATGCTATCAAAAAATCTGCTGGTAAATTATTAAATAAAATAGAATTATTTGATATTTACGAAGGTGAAAACATTGATAAAGATAAGAAGTCATTAGCTTTTTCTTTGTCTTTCAGAGACGATACAAAAACTTTAACCGAAGAAGAAGTTATGGAAATATTTAATAGTATAATAAAAAACGTTACCGAAAAAGTTCCGGCAACGTTAAGAGATAATTAGCCAAGATGAGTTTTTAGAATTTCTAAAAGCTCATCTTTTAATTTTTCATCTGCGTTTCTCCAAATGATTTCCATAAAGACCCCTAATCCTGGCAAAGTCTCTTCAATATTTTCACTTACACTTTCAGTAATAGTTTCTTTTAATTCGCTTTTCGTATCATTTTTAAAATTTTCTATAATATGGTTTCTTATATTTGTTTGCATAATATTTTTCCTTTCATTTAAAGTTTGTATAAAAAAAGTAAAAATATACAATCTTTTGTTGCTAATATTAAATTTTAATTATATAATTAATTATGATAGGAGGTATAAAGGTGAGTTCAAATTATTATGGATATGGAGATTATAGTGATTTTGGTCCGGTTCAAACATCAACAGAGTTAGTAGGTATTGCACAAGCAATTTTAATTGGAATCATAATAATTGCACTTTTGGCAGCAATATTAATGACTGTTTCAATGTGGAAGACTTTTAAAAAAGTTGGAAAACCAGGGTGGGCAAGTTTAATTCCAATATATAATACTTATGTTATGTGCGAAATAGGTGGCAAAGAATGGTGGTTTATATTTTTAACTTTTATACCAGTTATTAATATTTTAGCTACTTTTATGATTTATGATGGAATTGCTAAAAAATTTGGAAAGTCTACAGCATTTTCTTTAGGAATGTTTTTTGTTCCTATTATTTTCTTTCCACTTTTAGCATTTGGAAAAAATTATTACGAAGAAGGAAATCAGGTTTCTAATTCTTCAAATTATAATAGTGATGTGGCTAATGTTACACCATCTAGTGATTCTGATTTAATAATGGAAGATGCATCAAATATTTCTTCAGGAGTAAGTTCAAATGAAAGTTTGCAAGTTAATAATCAGAATGAATCATTTGATTCTTTTGATAATAATTTTAACTTAGTTAACGAACAAACTAATCAAGTTGTCGGTCAGGTATCAAGCAATATGGAAACTCAAAATGAAGCTAGTAATTTTGTTGCTCCTCAAATATCAAGTGAAATGGTAAATCAAAATCAGGATAATACTGTAATGCAAAATAGTGTTAATGAACCTGTAATTGAAACACCAAATGTTTTTACAAATCAAAGACCAATTGATATGGGACAACAAAATATGGTTAATAATCCTGTAACAATGCAGCAAATGCCAAATGGTTTTGTAAATCAAAGTCAGTCTAATCCTGCAATGCAAAATAGTGTTAATGAACCTGTTATGCAGCAAAAGGAAAATGCTTTTGAAATTCATGATGATAATAATAACTAGTAATAATAAACATGCTATTTAATAAATACGTTAAATTTTAAGTAAAGTGCACAATTAAGTACATTACGACCCAAAATGTGTATTTTCATAGGAAAATGCACATTTTTTAGTCGTTTTAAGAAGAAAACAATGGCGTAAAATAAGAAAATGTGGTATATTATATTACGACAAGGGACTTTTATCTCACGTCAAAAAGTGTAGAAATTGTACATTTTTTAAAATTAAGTGCACAACGTCTACATTATAGTCAATGATTAATTTATGGCAATTTGTTTGTCGAAGAATAATTATAGGAACCAACTATAATTATTTTTTAATATTTTAATAAATCGTAAGTTAAATTAACTTCATCTGATTTAATGAAATGACAACCTAATTTTTTTAGTATATATTCATCACATAAGAATAACATTGCTTCATAAGGTGATTTACCATTTAATGAATCTCTACATAGTGAATTAATATTATTCATTATTAAATTACAATCTTCTTGATTTATATTTTTAAATGAAGAACCTTTAGGTAAAATATATCTAATAAACTCATGATTTTTTTCAAGCATACCTTTTTGACAAGATGCATGTGGATCGCAGAAAAATAAATGAGTAACATACTCACCTGTAGAATGAATACATTCAATATTATTGACATCAAAAAATTCATGACCATTATCAGTAAGAATAACTTGAAATAAATCTTTATAAATATCTAAAGGAATAAGATTTTGCAATATTTCAAATATTCTAGTAACTTCATCGGTAGTTTGAGATTCTAATTTAAAAATAAGCATAAATTTAGATTTTCTCCATAAAAGAGTAAGAAAACAATCATTTTCATTTTTTAAACCTTCAACGGTATCCATTTCTACAATGTTTGAATCTGGATTGTTAGAAATAAATTCAATAAAATCAGTATATTTCCTGTTTATTAATATTTCCCTTTCTTTTCTAGTTCTTCTATTACTAGAATTTTTTCTTTTTTTTATATTTTACTATCCTAGGAAAGTCTAGAGGACCAAATTCAAAAACACCATCGTTAATATATCGATAAAAAGAACTTTTACTAAAGTCTAAAATATCAGGATGATTGATATATAAATGATTAGTTGTTTGTCCTTTTTTGATAAGTGGAGTAATTATTTCATTAATAGTGTGAACTTCTTCTGGTGTCAAATTAATGCCTTGTCTACAAGATTTTATTAATTCATCATATGCTCTTTGTGCTTCTCTAGCATAATAAGTCCATCTAATTTTTCTACATCCAGATCTTGATTTACAACCATTACAGACATAAGGAGAATGTTTTAGTCTCTCACAAGACAAATCTAAATCTGGATGATTAATTTTATAATTATTCCAACTAGATGGTTCGGAATATTTTTTGTTTCTATCTATTTCTCTTAAAATAGTAGAATGATTTCTGCTAATTTCTTTAGAAATTTGATTAATGGATTTATTTTCATTTAATCCATCTTCTATATTTTTTCTATCTTCATAAGATAAATGACAATAGTTTGTCATGTTCAATACCTCCTTTAATGACAAACAAATTGCTTAAGAAGATATTATATACATTTTTAAAACTAACTGCACATTAATTGTGCACTTTCAAAAAAAATCAACATATTTAATAAATAGCGTGTTTTTTTGCTTTATTAATAACTATAACCTTATTATTCATGTTATAATATTATAGGTGATTGTATGAAAAAAATAGTATTGATAGATGGTAATAACTTACTTTTTAGAAGTTATTATGCGACAGCTTATTCTGGTAATTTTATGAAAAATAGCAAAGGTTTTCCTACAAATGCTCTATATGGTTTTGTAAATATGATTAATAAAATCATTGCAGATGAAAATCCAGAGTATATGCTTGTTGCATTTGATAAAGGAAAAACATTTAGGCATGATAAATATGAAGATTATAAAGCTGGAAGAATAACAATGCCTGATGAACTTAAACTTCAGTTCCCTTTAGCTAAAGAAATTCTTTCTAAAATGGGGATTAAATGGTTTGAAATTGATAATTATGAAGCAGATGATATAGTTGGTACTTTATCAAAGAAAATAGATGAATCAAATGATTTTGAGGGACTAATAGTAAGTAGTGATAGAGATCTACTTCAGTTGATTTCAGATAAAGTTATTGTAAAGCTTTTAAAAACAAAAGATTATATTTTAATGAACAGGAAAACTTTTTTTGAAAATTATGGCGTTAAACCAAAAAGAATGATAGATATTAAAGCTTTGCAGGGTGATGCTTCTGATAATATTCCTGGAGTTAAGGGAATTGGAGAAAAAACTGCTTTAAAGTTACTTCAAGAATTTGATACAATAGAAAATATATATAATAACATAGATAAAATTAAAGGAACGGTAGCTAGTAAACTTCTTAATGATAAAGAAAAAGCTTTTGAAAGTAAAGATTTAGTGACGATATATAAAGATGTTCCATTGGGTTTTGACTTGGAAGAAACTAAGTTAGGAAAATCAAATCTAACAGAATTAAAACTTATGTATGAAGATTTAGAATTTTATTCTTTTTTGAAAAATATGAATGTAAAAAAACAAAGTGATCAAATTATTATTAAAGATATAAATGATATATCAAAATTAAAGTCACCAATTTCTTTTTATATAGAGCTGGATAAGAATAATTACCACTTAGCAAATATGCTAGGAATGGGAATATATGATGGTGAGGATTGTTACTTTGTAAGAAAAGAACAAATAGTAGATACATTAGAAAAATTGAAAGATATTGAAAAAATCACTTATGATTTAAAAAAACATTATGTTGTTTTAAAAAAGCATAATTTTGAATTAACTAAAGTAAGTTATGATGCAATGATAGCTGCTTATTTACTTAATTATAATGTAAAAGATGATGCATCTTACTTAGCTAATGAACTAAGTTATGATATTCCTTTTTATGAAATAATCAGCAAGTCAAAAGAGATAGACGAAAAACAGTTAAAAGATTTAGTCGTTAAAAAAGCTAAATTTATTTTTGAAACTAAAAAACTTTTAGAAGAAAAAATAAAACAAGAAGAATGCGAAAAGTTATTTAAAGAAATAGAAATGCCTTTATCATATGTTTTAGGAGACATGGAAAGTGAAGGTATTAGAGTTGATTCTAAAGTTTTAGATGAAATGAGTGTTGTTTTAGAAAAAAAGATAGAAGAAGTTTCTAATAAGATTTATGATTTAGCTGGTCTAGAATTTAATATATCATCTCCTAAGCAGTTAGGGGAGATATTGTTTGAAAAATTGCAAATAGGAAAGGGTAAGAAAACTAAAAGTGGTTTTTCAACAGATAAAAGTGTTTTAGAAAAATATAAAGATAGACATCCTATTGTTCCTTTGGTTTTAGAGCATAGAATGTTAAGTAAATTAGAAAGTACCTATATACTTGGTCTTAAATCTAACATATTAAAGGATGGAAAAATTCATACAATATACACGCAAACATTAACCAGAACGGGAAGACTTTCTTCTATAGAACCTAATTTGCAAAACATTCCTATAAGGACAGAATATGGAAAATTAATTAGAAAAGCTTTTATTCCCGAAGATAATTGTATTTTATTATCAAGTGATTATTCGCAAATAGAATTAAGAGTATTTGCTCACTTTTCAAAAGTGCCAGAGTTTATAAATGCTTTTAATAATGACCTAGATATTCACACTAGAACAGCAATGGATATTTTTGGGGTTTCAAAAGAAGATGTTACTTCTTTAATGCGAAGGCAGGCTAAAGCGGTTAATTTTGGCATTTTGTATGGTATAAGTAGCTTTGGGTTGTCAGAAGATTTAAATATCCCTGTTGCAGAAGCCAAGAAATTTATAGAAAAATATTTTGATACTTATAAAGGCTCCAAAATATATATGGATAGTGTGATAAAAGAAGCATACGAAAAAGGCTATGTTACTACTATTATGAATAGGAAAAGGAATATTGAGGAGTTAAAAAATACAAATTATATGATAAGACAACAAGGAGAAAGAATGGCTTTAAATACCCCTATCCAAGGATCTAGTGCTGATATATTAAAAAAAGCAATGATTGACATACATAATGCATTTAAAGAAAGAAACCTTAAAAGTAAGATGTTATTACAAGTTCATGACGAACTTATCTTTAACGTTTTAAAAGAAGAAAAAGAAATTGTTTCAGAATTGGTTGAAAATCTTATGAATAATGCTTACAAACTTGATGTTCCTTTAAAAGTAGATGTAGAAAGTGGAAGTAACTGGTATGAAGCTAAATAGATAACAGAATGGGGGTGACACTTATGCCAGAATTAGCTGAAGTTGAAACTACAAGGCGTGACTTAAAGAAAATTTTGATAGGAAAGAAAATTACAAAAGTAGAGGTTTTTCTAGATAAAATAGTTTATAATAAAAAAGACTACTTTATTAAAACTTTAGAAGGTTTATATATAAAAGATATTAAAAGAAGAGGAAAATGGTTAATCTTTGAGTTTGAAGAAAAATCTTTAATTATTCATTTTCGTATGGAAGGTAGATTTTATTTAAAAGAGTTAAATGATATAAGAGACAAACATGACTATGTAATATTTCATTTTGATAATTTTTCTATCCATTATAATGATCCTAGGTTATTTGGTAAGATGGAAATAGTTGAAAATAAGCAAATGCCTAATTTTTTTGAATCTAAAAAATTGGGCGTAGAATATACAGATCCGAATTTTACTTCTCTTTATTTAAAGAAAAAATTAAAAGGGCACCATATATATATAAAGAAAATTTTGTTAGACCAAAGTTATATAGCTGGCATAGGAAATATTTATGCTGATGAAATCTTATTTAGATCTAAAATAAATCCAAAAGCTTATGCCGATAAATTAAGTAAAAATAAATTAGAAGAAATAGTAAAAAATACTGCTATTGTCTTTGAAGAATCTCTAAAATGTAAGGGAACTTATCCAAACATTGATGGGAAAAGAGGAACTTATGAAAAATATTTAAAAGTATATGGTAGGTCAGGAAAAAAATGCTATGAATGTGGTAATGAATTAAAGCGTGTTGTAGTATCTGGAAGGGGCACTTATTATTGCCCTTATTGTCAAAAATAGAATTATAAAAATTTTAAAATAATTTACATTTAATTTTTCAAAATGAACTCAATGTAAATAATTTGACATTAAATAGTTTTTATGATATAATAGCGCTACAAATGTGGTAGATAAGGTCTACGACTTTTAAAAGGGGGATTATTATATGAAAGGTTCTTATATTTTTGAATATTTAAATGAAAATGAGTTTAGAAAGTTGGAGCGTTCAATAAAAAAGTACAACATGTTAGCTTATAAAAAACTTATATTTGAATATTATCCTGAGATAAAAGAAGGTAATTTTTTAGGTGAATTAGTTAAGGAAGATTTAAAAGAAAACACTAAAAGTTTCGAATTAAAGTTACCTACAGATGATTTGTTTATAAGAGTTCACGGGGAAGTAATTCTTCATTACTCGGTTTGCGAAAATAGTCATACTGTAATACTTGAAACTATAACTCCAGAATCTTTGTTATCTGAAGGACATAGACAAGAATTGCAGGCTTATAAAGGTGTTATGATATCAAAAGCAAACTCTGATAAAGATAAATTTAAAATTGATTTATTAAATATGCTACAAAATAGTGATTAAACCACTATTTTTTTTATTTTTTTTAGTTATATTATTGCTAATCTTTAAATAATATGATAATATATAAGAGCAAGTGTTAATTGGACCCTTAGCTCAGTTGGTTAGAGCAACCGGCTCATAACCGGTCGGTCGTAGGTTCGAGTCCTACAGGGTCCACCACTTATTATTTTTTTTGTGCGGGTGTGGCGAAATTGGCAGACGCGCTAGACTTAGGATCTAGTGGATTTATCCGTGGGGGTTCAAGTCCCTTCACCCGCACCACTAAATAAATAGAAAAAGACCTTTGGGTCTTTTTTTTGTACCCACGAACCTACGACCGACCTGTTTTTCGCCTATACTATAAAAAAATACAATTTTCTCTTTAAATAAAGTGTAATGTATCTTGCAAAAAAGGAGAAATTAAAATGGATGAATTTAAAGAAATAATAAATGAGTTTAAAAGAGTAAATAACATGGGATATGTTAAAGGTATAAATAATAATTTAAATGCTGCGGGACTTACTTTTGAATACCTATTAGGAAAAAGCGCTGATAGTATGTTTTTTCCGGATTTTAAAAATGTAGAGTTAAAATGTACTAGTAGATTTAGTAAATATGACATAGGACTTTTTTCTTTAACTTTTGATGGACCTTATTTATTTGAAAGTAATTATTTGCTCGAAAAGTATGGCGAAAACGATTCTCAGTTTACTAAATATAAGAAACTTATTGTTAATTTTAAGATTAATAAGAAAGTTTTAGTTAATAACAAAAATTATTTTGAACTTAAAATGGATTATATATCTAAAATGATTTATTTTAATATATATGATATTAATTTTAAACTAATTGAAAAAAGGGGTTTTATTAGTTTTGAATCGATAGAAAAAAGATTAAATATTAAATTAAAATATTTAGCTTTAATATATAATAGTAAGAAAAAGGAAAATTCTAATTTGTTTTTTAGGTATTATAAAATAGAGTGCTATGAATTAAAAGATTCAAACAAAATTTTAAAATTATTAGAGGAAGGAACAGTAAAATGTAGTTTATTATTAAGATTTTCTCGGAATAGTGAAATGTTGGGTAAAAATAGAAATAAAAATATGCTGTTTTCAATTAGGAAAGACTGTGTAGACAAATTATTTGATAAAATTTATAAATACGAAAATTAGGTAACATAATTTTTTGACATTTCCAAATTGAAACTATAAAAATTGTAAATCATTATTTTTAACCCAATATATAATGACTATTTATTTTCTTTTTCAATCTATGATATAATTAGCTAAAAGGAGAGGGTAGTAGAAAGATATTCAAAATATTTGATAATTAGTACGAAATATTCAATTTAAGTAGAATAATTTAAGAAAAGGTATATTATGAAAAAGGTAGATATTGAAGCTAAATTATTTATGTGGTTTCTTCATTTAAAAGAAGAACAAAATAAAGTGTACACCGAAGAAGAGTGTGAAAAAAATATTGCTTATACTTTTAATAATTTTAAAGAATTTAAACAATATTTTTTAGAAAATGGTTTGGAGTCTATTAATAATGATTTGCATGTTTTTGTAAAATAAAAACTACACAAAAAGGAACTGTCATTGCTTTAAAAGGACTATGTGATCATATAATAAGAAAACAGTTATCTATTAAAAGTAATATTATAATAAAAAAATAAATTTTGATTAATAAAAGATTTTGGGAGGATGTATATGAAAATAAAAAATAAGACATTAAATAAAGAGGAAAGGTTAGACAATAAGATAAATGAATTTATTAAGTGGTACATAAAAGAAGAATGTAAGGAAAATGAAAATAGTCATTATGTTAAAAATATAAAAAAATTTATTGAAAAAATGGCTGTTTGGTATGAACTTAGATATCCAGATTATGAAATAAATAAATTAATCCCAGCTACTGGACAAGAAATAATTAAAGTAAGTGATGTAATGTTTAATAGAAATAATTACATTAATGACTTATTAGATGAGAATTCAGATGTAAGGGCATTAGATTGGGATGAATTTTATAATACCTCTGCTTTTATTAAAGCTTTACCATGGGAAGAAAGAAATATGTTCCAAAGAGTAAAATATAAAGATTTAGTATATGTTAACCCTTACTGCATGTTTCGTAGTTTGGTTGAATCCCAACGTAATATGGCTCATTTACATTTGACTTCGAATGGTTTTGTTGAATCTGCTGAAGGTTTTGTTTTATATAGTCATTATAAAATTACTAATGAACAATTAAAAGGAATGCATGTTAAAGAAGTTGTAAATTTATTAAAGGAAAAAAATATAACATTGCCTAGTGATAATGAGTTAGAAGCAGCTATAGATAGTGTTGAAAAAAGAATAAAGCTAAAAGAAGGTTTATTAGATGCTGTTATGTATAGGATAATAGAACGTGGTAGAGAAAGAATAGGACCTCGTAGAGCATTTTTATTTGCAAAAGAATTTGAAAGAGATATTGATGTTCCAATGAAATATGGTGTAGATTTTACGGACCCATATTTAAGAAATTTTGTTAATGAATATATTAAGGCTGGTGGGTCTAAAGATTTAAAATGTTATTGTGGCAATAATACTAATGAAACTGTATCAGTAGAAGAGTTGTTATTAACTGAATGGTATACACAAGAAGAAAAAGATTTGCAACAAAGATTAGTTAATTCTTTAGCTAGTTATGTTGATTCAAAAAAATTAGAAGATAAAAAAAGAGAAAGTAAACTGAAATGCACCCCTTAAAGTAGACATTAATAAAAAAGAGTTAAGGGTTGTGGTATAATACACCTCCGAAAGGAGGTGTATTTATTATGGCTAAAAAAGG
>CASDZZ010000024.1 GCA_949285875.1 uncultured bacterium
AAAATACCTCCTTCAATGACAAATAAACTGCTTGGAAGGTATTATACAGTTATAAATCTTATTGCACAACTTCTGTGCACTTCTTTTTTTAAAATACATTTTAAAAAAGGATTAACACAAATTCCTTGTTAGTGTTGACAAAGTAGCATTTTTGTGCTAGTATAACAATCAATCAAATTGGGGGGATGAAAATGCAAAAAAAAGGTATTCCATTTTATAAAGCTAAAGAAAAGTTTACAAAAGGTTTGTGTGGCTTTTTAGCTGCTGTAACTATTTTTGGTGGTGTTACAATTGCTAAATTATTTAAGAAAAAAACAGTAGATGATACTCCTACTACAAGTAGTTCAGAACAAATAGAAGCTCAAGGTTTATTATTAGCGGAAGATTTTGATATTGATAATAAAGAAGCTGTAAGAGCTAGGGCTAAAGCTATATATGATTTATCAGAAGGACAAGTATCAATAGATGATATAGTTAATATAATCTATATTGTAAATGAAAGGTATGAAAAATTAGTACTTCCAAAAGGGAGTGATAGTGATGTTATTAAATATCTTCAAGATTTAATGAAAAATATTTCTAATCTATTAGATGATAACTTACAAGAACATGTTGCTAATTTGACTAAGGTAATAGCAGGAAAAGAATTTAAAGCTTCAGAAAAAAAACTTATATATACATATATGTTTATGAGTGGACAAAATAAAGAACAGAAAAATGAATCTCTTGCTTTTGCAAATTATATTGAAAAGATACTAGACTCAATAAATAAAGGTGATAAGCAAGGTATAGAGTCAGTAGCAAACGAGGTTTTTGCAAAATATAAAAAAGTTTCAGTTTGGCTTGTTTTAGATAAAAAAGGAAAAGGTACTTTAATAGCAACGCCTCTTTCTGTTTCTGATAAAGAGGAATTTACTAAAAATTTAAATGATGCTAATAAGCTTAACGAGGTGTTTGCTAAACTCTTAGTTTCTTTGGGGCTTAGTAATGCTGAACAGGTTTATGATATGGTAACTAATGATAAAAAGCCTACAAAAGAACCATTAGGTGAATTTTACAACAAAAAAGATGAAGAAGAAGCAGATAAATATGTTAAGCCGGAAGAACCAGCTGGTGATGATTTAACTAATGATGTAATTGTAATAAAGCCAACAAATCCTAAGCCTCCAGCAAGTAGTGAAACAGAGAATAAGGTAACAACAGAAACAGAAGTAGAAGTTGGCACGCTTCCTGGTGATGAGACTTATACAGAGGTGGTACCGGGCGGAGAAGCTCTTGATGGAGTACATTATTCTGATGCTGATTCTATATATATATATAGTAAAAAACTTAATAGATTTTATTAATATATAGACACTAGAATGTAAATTCTGGTGTTTTTCTTTGACTAAATTTTTTAAATATAATAAAATTAATAAGGAAGGTGATAGTATGTTATGCAATAGTGATGATTTGCTTTTAAAAGCTTATAAAGAAGGTTATGCTATCCCGGCTTATAATATAAATAATTTGGAATGGACAAAGTATATTTTAAAAGCTTGCGTAGAAGATAATAGTCCTGTTATTTTAGCAGTTACGGAAAGTGCTATAAAATATTTCGGTGGATATCATACGGTGGTTAATACTGTTAAATCATTAGTTCAAGATATGAATGTTAAAATTCCTGTTGTGTTACACTTGGATCATGGTTCTTCTTATGAATCATGCATCAAAGCAATTGATGCTGGGTTTACTTCAGTGATGTTTGACGGCTCTAATTTATCATTAGATGAAAATGTTGATATTACAAATAAGATTATAGAATATGCTAAAGCACATGATGTTTCTGTTGAAGCTGAAATTGGAAATTTAGGCGCAGATGAAAATCCTAGTGAACCTGTTTATTCTGATTTTGATGAGGTTACCGAATTTGTTTCTAGAACTGATATTGATTCTCTAGCTCCCTCTATAGGAAATGTACATGGAATATATAAGGGAGAACCAAAACTTAATTTTGAATTATTAGGTTCTATTTGCAAGGCTGTAAAGATTCCTTTGGTACTTCATGGAGCGAGCGGACTTGATGAAAATAAGATTAAAACTGCTATTTTTTGTGGTGTTTCAAAAATAAATATTAATACAGATTTACAATACGCTTGGGCGAGTGCTGTAAGAATTTATTTAAATCAGAATAAAGATGTTTATGATCCTAGAAAGATAATTGGCTCGGGAGAAAAGGCTATAATAAATACTATCAAGCAAAAAAATATTTTATTTGGAAGTAACAATAAAGTTTATTAGGGCTAAATAATCACTTTTTATTTATAATATAATACAATAAAGTAGAAGCGGAGGAGTATAATGCACAAGATAATTATAGAAGGTAATAGAAAATTAAGTGGAGAAATAAAAATAAGTGGTTCAAAAAATAGTGCTGTTGCCCTTGTGCCAGCAGCTGTTTTGTGTGATGAAAAAGTAAGCATTGCAAATATTCCTAATATTTCTGATGTTGATTCATTAGAACAAATTTTAAATTATTTGGGAGCTTATGTAGATAGAAATGGGGATATTATAAAAATTGATTCTTCTAAAATAGAAAATAAAGTTATTCCAGAAGAAATTTCAAAGAAACTTAGAGCTTCTTATTATTTTATGGGAGCTTTGTTAAGTAAATTTAAAAAAGTTGAAATGTATTTTCCGGGAGGATGTTCTATTGGAGAAAGACCTATAAATTTGCATTTAAAAGGTTTTGAAGCTTTAGGTGCAAAAATAGAAGAGAAAGAAAACTTTTTCAGAATTACAGCAGATAAATTAGTAGGTACAAAAATAAATTTAGATTTTGCTTCGGTAGGTGCTACTATAAATTTAATTTTAGCGGCAGTTAAAGCTGAAGGAACTACAATTATAGCAAATGCAGCAAAAGAACCTCATATTGTAAATGTTGCTACTTTTTTAAATAATATGGGGGCAAAAATAAGTGGTGCTGGTACGAGTGAAATTAAAATAGAAGGAGTTAAATATTTACACTCTTGTTTTCATGAGGTTGTTCCTGATTATATAGAAGCCGGAACTTATATGATAATAGCTAGTGCTTTAGGTAATAATTTAAAAATAAGTAATATTATACCTGACCATTTAGAAGCTCTTATATCAAAATTAGAAGAGATGGATGTTCCTATGCAAATTGGGGTAGATTACATAAAAATTGATTCCCCGGTTTGTCTTAAACCAGTTAATATAAAAACTCAAGTGTATCCGGGATTTCCAACGGATTTGCAGCAGCCTATGGCAACTTTGTTAACACAAGCAGATGGAGTTTCAACAATACATGAAACCATATGGGAAAATAGGTTTTTAAATCTTTTTGAACTTAATAAGATGGGTGCTAAAGCTAGTTTATTAAGTAATAGTAAAGCGTCTATAAGTGGTCCTTCAGAATTAATTGGAAAAACGGTTATGGCTACTGATTTGAGAGCTGGTGCATCCCTTGTAATAGCCGGTTTATTAGCTAAAGGAACTACGATAATTGAAAACGCTGATTACATTTTAAGGGGTTATGAAAATATTATTGAAAAGTTAAGTAAAGTTGGTGCTAAAATTTCACTTGAAGAAATAGAATAGTATTGTAAAAAATACTATTTTTATTTTGGGGTGATAACGTGAAAAGAAGGTATAAATTATTAATAGGTTTTATAGTAAGTGGTATAATTCTTGTCTTTATTTTTTTTGCTACTTTGGATAAAAAAATATATTATGTATCTTTAGGAGATTCTTTAGCGGCAGGACAAACTCCTAATGGTTCTTTAGGATATAGTTATGGAGATTATGTAAGACAATATTTGCTAGATAAAGAAAAATTAGAATTTTATACAAAAGATTTTTCCAAGAGTGGTTACAGAAGTATAGATTTACTTAATGATTTAAAAAATAATAAAGAAATTAAAGTAAATGGAAAAAAAATAACAATTAAGCATGCTCTTATAAAGGCTGATTTGGTCACCCTTAGCATAGGGGCCAATGATTTGTTTTACAAACTAAATATAGGTACTAGTTTTGACATGAATAAAACAGATGATATTTATAGTTATGTTGATGAGGTTATTTTAGATATAGATAAATTGCTTTATGAAATAAGAATGAATTGTAAGGAGCAAATAATGGTTTTAGGCTTTTATAATCCTTTTATAAATTATTCAAAAGAATTATCTAATTTAGCAGAACCTATAATTCTTTATGCTAATGGAAAGTTAAATGAAATCGTAAACAAGTATGATATGGAATATGTAGATATTCATGATGCTTTCTTAGCAAATAATACTTATTTGCCAAAAAAAATGGAAATTCATCCTACAAGAGAAGGTTATGTTGCTATATCTAAGAAAATAATTAACCTTATTGATGAGAAAAAGCTTGCAAAATAATTGTACTATTGTTATAATATAAAGGATTTTATATCTATGACTTTATTTTAGTCATGGCGAAAGGAGCTAGAGAAATGCCAAAGAAGGAAAGTATGTATAAAACTTCAGTAGTAACTTGTACTTGTGGAGCAACATTTGAAACTAAGTCTACAAATGATAAGATACATCTAGAAGTATGTTCTAAATGCCATCCATTTTATACAGGGCAAGCTACAATGCAGTCTAAAACAGGAAGAGCAGAGAAGTTTAATAAAAAATATGGTTTTGGAAATAATGAATCTTCAAAAAATGCTTAGTAGTTTTATTTGCAAAGTATAAGTGTTGACAAAATCATAATAAAAATGTTATATTATATAAGCTGATTAGTTAAGTCTTGCTATTTTTTAGTAAGACTTAAAAATATATCATAAATGAAACACCAGGTAGTGTGTTAAGAAAGGAGTAGAAAATATGCCTACTATAAGACAAATTCTTCGTCATGGAAGAAAAGATAAGAAGCGTAAACCAAAGGCACCAGTTTTATTAGTTAGAACTAATACTCTAAAGAAGAAAAACGTGGCTGCTAACTCACCTCAAAAGCGTGGAGTATGTACTCGTGTTGGTACTATGACTCCTAAGAAACCAAACTCAGCATTGCGTAAATATGCTCGTGTTCGTTTAAGTAATGGTTATGAAGTTACTGCTTACATACCAGGACAAGGACATAATTTACAAGAACACAGTGTTGTTTTGATTCGTGGTGGACGTGTTAAAGACTTAATCGGTGTACGTTATCACATTATAAGAGGTACTTTAGATACTGCTGGAGTTGCTGATCGTAAACAAGCAAGATCTAAATACGGTGCTAAAAAACCAAAAAAATAATATAAAATATAAGGAGGAAAAATATGCGTAAAAGACGTGCTGTTAAAAGAGACGTATTACCAGATCCAGTCTATAATTCAAAGGTAATTACAAAATTAGTTAACCAAATTATGCTAGATGGTAAACGTGGAAAAGCTGAAACAATCGTTTATAATGCATTTGATATGATTCATGAAAGAACTGGAGAAAATGCTAACGATGTATTTAAGAAAGCTATGGAAAATGTTACTCCAGCATTGGAAGTTAGAGCTCGCCGTGTAGGTGGAGCTAATTACCAAGTTCCAGTTGAAGTTAAACCAGCAAGAGCACAAGCATTAGCTTTACGTTGGATTGTTAATGCTACTCGTTCTCGTGGTGGTAAAACTATGGCTGAAAAGCTTGCTAATGAATTAATTGATGCTTCAAATAATACTGGAGCAGCAGTTAAGAAAAAAGATGATACTCACAGAATGGCAGAAGCTAATAAGGCATTTGCTCATTATCGTTGGTAAGAAAGGATAAAAGTATATGGCTCGTGAATATTCATTAGAAAACACTCGTAATATTGGTATTATGGCTCATGTTGATGCCGGAAAAACTACTACTACTGAGCGTATTTTGTTCCATACTCATAAAATCCATAAAATAGGTGAAACCCATGATGGAGCTTCACAAATGGACTGGATGGAACAAGAAAAAGAACGTGGAATTACTATTACTTCTGCAGCTACTACAGCTTTTTGGAAGGGTAATCGTTTAAATATTATTGATACTCCAGGTCACGTAGACTTTACCATTGAAGTTACAAGATCACTTAGAGTATTAGATGGTGCTGTTACTGTTATAGATTCACAAAATGGTGTTGAACCTCAAACTGAAAACGTATGGCGCCAAGCTACTGAAATGCATGTTCCAAGACTTGTTTTCTCAAACAAGATGGATAAAATGGGAGCTGATTTTGAAGCAAGCGTTTCTAGTATTAAGTCTCGCTTAGGTGTAAAAGCAACTCCTATACAATGGCCAATAGGTGCTGAATCAGACTTCAGAGGTATTATTGATTTAGTAACTATGAAGGCTTATGAATATGATGGAAAACCAGAAGAAAATCCTATTGAAATAGAAATTCCAGCTGATTTGAAAGATTTAGCTGAAGCAAAAAGAACAGAGATGATCGAAGATGCAGCTGAATTTGATGAAGAATTAATGGAAAAATATTTAGAAGGTGGAGAAATTTCTATAGATCTAATCAAGAGAGCTATTAGAAAAGGTACACTTGCTGTTAAAATGTTCCCTACAATGTGTGGAACAGCTCTTGGAAATAAGGGTGTTAAGCTTATGCTTGATGCAGTTGTAGATTATTTACCTGCTCCAACTGATATACCATCAATTAAAGGTCATGATTTGAATGACAAAGAAGTAGAAAGACATGCTTCAGATACTGAACCATTCTCTGCATTAGCCTTTAAAATTATGACTGACCCATTCGTTGGTAGATTAACATTCTTCCGCGTATATTCAGGAATTTTAAAAAGTGGTTCATATGTTTTAAATGCTAATAAAGATGTAAAAGAAAGAATTGGTCGTATTTTACAAATGCATGCAAATAATCGTACTGAAATATCTGAGGTTTATGCAGGAGATATAGCTGCTGCTGTTGGTTTAAAAAATACAACAACAGGTGATACATTATGTGATGAAAAACATGCTGTAATCTTAGAAAAAATGATAATTCCAGAACCAGTTATCTCAATTGCTATCGAACCAAAGAGTAAGGGCGATCAAGAAAAAATGTCAACTGCTCTTCAAAAGCTTGCTGAAGAAGATCCAACATTTAAGGCTGAAACAGATCAAGAATCTGGTCAAACTGTTATCTCTGGTATGGGAGAACTTCACTTAGATGTATTAGTTGACAGAATGAGAAGAGAATTTGGTGTAGAAGCTAATATTGGTAAACCACAAGTAGCTTATCGTGAGACTTTAACTCAAACTGGAGATTGTGAAGGAAAATACATTAAACAATCTGGTGGACGTGGTCAATATGGTCATGTATGGGTTAAATTTGAACCAAATAAAGATAAAGGCTATGAATTTGTTGATGCTATTGTAGGTGGTGTTGTTCCTCGTGAATACATCCCAGTAGTAGACAAGGGATTACAAGAAGCTATGAAAACAGGTGTACTTGCTGGATATCCAATGATTGATGTTAAGGCTACTTTATTTGATGGTTCTTACCATGATGTAGACTCAAACGAAATGTCATTTAAAGTTGCAGCTTCACTAGCTCTTAAGGAAGCTAAGAAAAACTGTAAACCAGTATTACTTGAACCAATTATGAAAGTTGATATAACAGTACCAGATGAATATATGGGTAATGTTATGGGAGATATTACTTCTAGACGTGGTAGACCATTAGGTCAAGAATCTGTTGGTAATGCTCTAAAGATTAGTTCTTATGTTCCGTTATCAGAAATGTTTGGTTACGCAACTAGCTTAAGATCTAATACTCAAGGTCGTGGAACGTTTATTATGTTCTTTGATCATTATGAAGAAGTACCTAAGAGTATTTCAGAAGACATCATTAAGAAAAATGGTGCACAATAATAAATAATCCTAAAGGAAAATACTTGATATTTTCCTTTAGATTAGATAAAATATTAATGTAATTTATATAAGGAGGAAATTAAATATGGCAAAAGAAAAATTTGATCGTTCTAAACCACACGTTAATATTGGTACTATTGGACACGTTGACCATGGTAAAACAACATTAACTGCAGCGATCACAAAAAGATTATCTGAAAAAGGTCAAGCAAAATTTGAAGATTATGCTGATATTGATAAAGCACCTGAAGAAAGAGAACGTGGTATAACAATTAATACTTCTCACGTTGAGTATGAAACTGACAAACGTCACTATGCACACGTTGACTGCCCAGGACACGCTGACTATGTTAAAAACATGATCACTGGTGCTGCTCAAATGGATGGAGCAATCCTTGTTTTAGCTGCTACAGATGGTCCTATGGCTCAAACTAAAGAACATATCTTACTTGCTCGTCAAGTTGGAGTTCCAAGAATCGTTGTATTCATGAACAAATGTGATATGGTTGACGATCCTGAAATGTTAGACTTAGTTGAAATGGATGTTCGTGAATTACTTTCTAAGTATGAATATGATGGAGATAATACTCCAGTAATTCGTGGTTCTGCATTAAAAGCTTTAGAAGGTGATGAAGAATACGGAAAGAAAATTGACGAATTAATGGATGCTGTTGATGAATGGATTCCTACTCCAGAAAGAGACAATACAAAACCATTCTTAATGTCAATCGAAGATGTATTTACTATTACTGGACGTGGAACTGTTGTTACAGGACGTGTAGAACGTGGTCAAGTTAAATTGAACGACGAAGTTGAAATCGTTGGATTAAAAGAAACTAAAAAGACTGTTGTTACTGGTATTGAAATGTTCCGTAAGCAATTAGACTTTGCTGAAGCAGGAGACAACGCAGGTGTATTATTACGTGGTATTTCTCGTGAAGAAGTTCAACGTGGTCAAGTACTTGCTAAACCAGGAACAGTTACTCCACATACTAAATTTGAAGCTCAAGTTTATGTATTAAGTAAAGAAGAAGGCGGACGTCATACTCCATTCTTCTCAAACTACAGACCTCAATTCTATTTCAGAACTACTGACGTAACAGGTGTTGT
This sequence comes from uncultured bacterium, assembly GCA_949285875.1. GTDB lineage: Bacteria > Bacillota_I > Bacilli_A > RF39 > UBA660 > Aphodocola. The sequence continues at coordinate 8,955 of CASDZZ010000024.1, forward strand.
TACATTACCAGAAGGAACTGAAATGGTTATGCCAGGTGACAATGTTGCTATGACAGTTGAGTTAATTGCTCCAATCGCACTTGAAAATGGTACTAAATTCTCTATCCGTGAAGGTGGACGTACTGTTGGTGCTGGTACAGTTACTAAAATTGATGCTTAATTAATTTTTAAAGAATAGCTTATGCTATTCTTTTTTGTTTTGTTATTTTTTAGTAAAAAGTGGTATAAAAAAATGCAAACAAAATTGTTTGCATTTGGCTTATGTATGTTATTTATTAAATAGGAGTGTTTAACCAATTTAAAATAGGATCTAGTTTGCTTCCTGTATAATAAGACTTTTTATTAATAACTAAATCAAATTCACCCACATATTCTACTAATTTATTAGCTAAATCAATTTTTTCTTTATTAAGCTTTAAATCAGATGTTATTCCTTCGTATTCAACAATTTCATACCCTTTTGTGGCAAATTCTTGAATTAATTGCCACTTTAAAAGATATAAAGGACATTTATCTTTAAAGTCGTTTTTTTCTCCTTCAGCAAAAAACGTTATTTTTTTTCCATACTTAATTACAGCTAAACCTGCAGTAATAATTCCGTTTGGGTATTGTTGAAATAAATTTATCGCTTCTAGCATATTCTTTTTATAACTAGCAAGCAAACTATCTGAATTTAACTTTTCGTTAATTATCCTGTCTTTGTTTGGTATATTCCAATCTTGAATTTGATTATTTAACTCATTATTTCTTTGTTCTTCTTTTTCGTATAAATTTTTACTAGCGTTAACATAAGTTACAGGTTCAAGTTTTGAAAAGTACAGTTCAAAACCATTGTTTTGACCAAAAAATTGGTAAAAGTCCAAATAATAATCAAGTGGGGGTTTTTCTTTACCAATCGTATTAAAAAATAGTTCAATATCATTTATATTTCCTTTATATACTCTGTTACCAGCAGCTAAAGCTATTTTTATGTTATTTCTAGCTTCTTTACTTATTGAATTATATAGGGTGATTATATTATTATTTAGTTTTGTTATTGCATTCCACCTAGGTTTTATGGCTTCTAAACCATTATTATATCCCATATGAATATATCCCAATGATTGCATTTTTTTTACGAAACTACTGTTACTTTCCCCATCAAATTTTTCGTTTCCATTGGTATCGTGTTCTTTATATACAATACAAGGATCAATTTTTATATAAGTAAAATTTCTTTTTGCAAGAAAATCTTTTAATAGATTTGTGAATTGGACTACTAATTCTTCATCATTCCAGTCTATTAAAAAACCTCTAGGAGCATAAGCCATTTTTCTTTTATTATTTTTTTCATTTTTAACAACTAATAAAGTAGCAGCTTTAATGTTTCCTATATCATCTACTAAACCCATATAATAGCAATTATGACCGTGTTTAGTCATTAATTTTCCATAATTACTTGTTTGAAAAAAGTTGTACTGAGGGTGATTAATAGCAAAATTATCAAAGCGTATTTCGTCTAGTAATATGACTTGCATAATAATCCCCTCCTATTTATTCTTATACTTTATTATACCTCGGTTTTATGTTCTAAGTCAATTTACAAATTATGCTAAAATTGCTTTTTTAATGTAAAAAAAAGGTTTTATAAGTGATATAATAATTAAATGGAGGGATTATTATGAAAATAAAGAATATACATGCAAGGGAAATTTTGGACTCTAGGGGAAACCCTACTGTTGAAGTAGATGTTATTTTAGAAGATGGAGTATTAGGAAGAGCAGCAGTACCATCAGGGGCTTCAACAGGAGAAAGAGAAGCGCTTGAAATGCGTGATGGCGGATCAAGATTTTCTGGTAAAGGAGTATTAAATGCTGTTAAAAACGTCAATGAAAAAATAAGACCAGTGGTAGTTGGAATGGATGTTTTTGATCAGTATGGAATAGATACTGCTATGTTAGAACTTGATGGAACTAAGACTAAAAGTAATTTAGGCGCTAATGCTATTTTAGGTGTTTCAATGGCTGTTTTAAAAGCTGCTGCTATCGAAAAGAAAGTACCTTTGTATAAATATGTAGGTGATGGTACTACTTTACCAGTTCCAATGATGAATATATTAAATGGTGGTGCTCATGCAGATAATAAGCTTGATTTTCAAGAATTTATGATTATTCCGCAAAGAGATACTATTCATGAAAGAGTAAGAGTGGGAGCTGAAGTTTTTCATGCTTTAAAGAGTGTTTTAAACGCTAGAAAATTATCAACAGGAGTTGGTGATGAAGGTGGTTTTGCACCTGATTTAAACTCAAATACAGAAGGTTTTGAACTTATCATGGAAGCTATTAAAAAAGCTGGTTACGAACCTGGAGTTGATGTTAAACTAGCTATTGACGTTGCTGCTTCTGAATTTTATTCTGACGGTAAGTATAATTTAGCTGGTGAAGGAAGAAGTTTAACAACTGATGAACTTATTGATTTTTATAAGGAATTAGTTAGTAAGTATCCAATCATATCTATAGAAGATCCTGTAGATGAAAATGACTGGGAAGGATTTACTAAAATTACTAAAGAAATAGGTGATAAAGTTCAATTGGTTGGTGATGATTTATTCGTTACTAATAAAGAATGCTTACAAAAAGGTATTGACTTAAAAGCAGGTAATGCAATATTACTTAAAGTTAACCAAATTGGTTCTATTACTGAAACTTTAGAAACTATTAAATTAGCTAAGGAAAATGGTTACAAAACAATTATTTCTCATAGATCAGGTGAAACTGAAGATACTACAATAGCTGATTTAGCAGTAGGTTTAAATCTTGGTCAAATTAAAACTGGATCTATGTCTAGAACAGATAGAATATGTAAATATAACCAATTAATGAGAATAGAAGAAGAACTACAAGGGTAGTTTTTTTTCTTAATTAGTTGTTTTTGGTCTTTGGATGTGGTAAAATATATGTTAGTTAAGGAGGACTGTTATGCTTACAATATTGATGATTATATCTGTATTGCTTATTGTTATTGTGTTACTTCAAAGTGGAAAGGCTGAAAGTGCTTCAATCATTCAAGGTGGAAATTCAGATCTATTTGTTAATAGAAAAGAACGTGGAGGAGAACTTTTTATAACACGTTTAACATATATATTAGGTTTTACTTTTTTTGTCTTATGTATACTTTTAGACATGTAATGTAAAAAAGACTTTATTATAAGTCTTTTTTTGTTCTATAATATATATGGAAGATATGGTGATAAATATGAAAGATAAAATATTAAGTTTACTTAGAGAGACTCAAAATGCTTATACTTCTTTTGAGTTAAAAGATTTACTTGGAATAACTACGACCGAAGGCCTTGAAGAGATGTTAAGTGTCTTAGGTGCTTTGGAAAGTGAATTAACCATTTATCATACTAATAAAGATAAATATATAGCTTTTGAATATAGTCATTTAAAGAAGGGTAAAATTGACGTCTCTGAAAAAGGGTTTGGGTTTATTCTAATGCAAGATGAACCTGATATTTATGTAGAAGGAAAAAATTTAAATGGTGCAATAGATGGTGATACTGTAATTGCAGAAATAATTAGTAGGAAATCTGGTGCTAAACCAGAAGGTAGAATACTTAGGATTGCAAAGAGAAATTATGGACCTTTAGTTGGTGAATATTTATTTAATAATGGTAAACCAACAGTTATACCTAGAGATAAAAAGTTTAAACAGAAAGTTGTTTTAACAAAAGCAAGTACTAAAAATGCTGTTGATGGACATGTTGTATTGGTTAACATAATTAAACAATTAGATAGTCATACTGTTTTGGGAGAAATAAGTACTATAATAGGGCATAAAAATGATGTTGGTATAGATGTAGAAGCTATTATTTATGAGCATGCTTTTAGCCCAAGATTTAGTGATGAGGTTATAAAGGAAATTGAATCTATTCCAAATGAGGTTTCTAAAGAAGAGACATTATCTAGAAAAGATTTTAGGGATGAAGTTATCTTTACTATTGATGGTGATGACACAAAAGATATTGATGATGCTATTTCGATAAAAAAATTAAAAAATGGAAATTATGAGTTAGGGGTTCATATTGCGGATGTTTCTTATTATGTTAAGCAAGGTACTAAACTTTACGAAGAAGCTTATGAAAGAGGTACAAGTGTATATTTAGTTGATAGAGTAGTACCAATGTTACCTCATAAACTATCAAATGGAATTTGTTCACTTAATCCAAATGTTGATAGATTAGCCATAAGTTGTATTATGGAAATTGATTTAAAAGGAAATGTTGTTTCTCATGAAATATATGAAAGTGTTATTAGATCAAGAAAACAAATGACTTATAAAAATGTTAATAAATGGTTAGAGGAAGGTATTGTAGTAGAAGGTTATGAAGAATTTTTAGATGATTTAACTTTAATGAAAGAATTAGCTGAGATTTTAAGGAAAAATAAATTATCCCGTGGATATATTGACTTTGATACTGATGAAGCTAAAATTATAGCAGATGAAAAAGGAAAACCAATAGACGTTGTTTTAAGAGAAAGAGGAATTGGTGAAAAATTAATAGAAGATTTTATGATAGTAACTAATGAGACAGTAGCATCTCATATATACTGGATGAATTTGCCTTTTGTATATAGAGTTCATGGTATTCCTAAGGAAGAAAAGGTAAATGATTTTATTAATTTTGTTAGTTCATTGGGTTACAAAATTACAGGGAAATTAAACATTAATCATCCTTCATCCATCCAACATATTCTTGATCAACTAAGAGATAAAAAAGAATATAAGATATTAACTACTTTGATGCTTAGAGCTATGCAAAAAGCTGTATATCAGCCTGAAAATATTGGTCATTTTGGTCTAGCTAGTAAAATATATACCCATTTTACTTCACCTATAAGAAGATTTCCTGATAATACAGTTCATAGATTATTAAGGACTTATTTGTTCAATAAAGATCAGTCAAAGAAAACTATAGATTATTGGAAAGAATATCTTCCTTTGTTAACAGAACATTCTTCTATGAAAGAAAGAGATGCAATAGATTGTGAACGTGAAGTTGAAGATATGAAAATGGCGGAGTATATGATGGATCATATTGGTGAAGAATATTCTGGAATGATAAGTGGAGTTACCTCTTTTGGAATGTTTGTTCAGCTTCCTAATATGATTGAAGGATTAGTTCATATTAGTGATTTAGAAGGTGATTATTATTTATATGATGAAAATACTCTTAGTTTGGTTGGTCAAAAAACAAAAAAGAGATTTCGTATAGGTCAAGAGGTAAAAGTAATAGTAAAGTCTGCTTCTAAAGAAGAATCTTTTATTGACTTTGTGATAAAGGAAGAAAGTAGTGATAGTAGTGCAGAAAAAACTGAGGTTAAAAAACTGGGTTAAGGTCTTTATTGTACTAATTTTTATATTAATTTCCATTTTGTGTATTATTATGCTGATCCCCAAAAAAAGTAATAATAAAGAAAAAGAAATTGATATTCCTAAAAAAGTTGAAAACAGACCTGAAAAAACAGAGGAAAAAGCTGAACTTTCAATGGTAATGGTAGGTGATTGCCTAATACATAAAATGGTGTATCAAGATGCTTTGATAGGTAATAATACATATTCTTTTGATAAGATGTTTGAAGATATAAAACCGTATATTGAAGGTAAAGATTTAGCCTATTATAATCAAGAAAGCATAATAGGCGGAAAGTCCTTAGGTTTGTCAGCTTATCCTAGATTTAATTCTCCGGAAGAAATAGGAGATGATATGACTAACTTAGGTTTTAACTTAGTTAGCTTGGTTAATAATCATACTATGGATAAAGGTGAAAAAGGGGTTGAAAATTCAGTGAATTATTGGAGAACTAAGCCTGGAGTTTACTGGACAGGGCAAGCCCTATCAGAAGAAGAAAGAAAAAATAATATTAAGGTAAAAAAACTAAATGGTATAAATTATGGATTCTTAGCTTATACCACGGTTACTAATGGGTTATTACCTCCAACTAATAAAACTTACCTTACTAATATTTATTCTGAAGAGAAAGTGAAAAAAGATATTGAGGAATTAAAAAAACAGAATGTTGATTTAATTATAGTTTCAATGCACTGGGGAGAAGAATATCAAAATTCTGAAAACAGCAAACAAAAAGAGATAGCTACATATTTATCTTCATTAGGAGTTAATATTATAATAGGAGCCCATCCACATGTTATTCAGCCTGTTGAAATGATAAATAATACTCTAGTATTTTACTCTTTAGGTAATTTTATATCAGCACAGGATACTGATGATAAACTAACAGGAGCATTAGCAAGCTTGATAGTAAAAAAAGAAGATAATAAAATAGTTTTTGATGATATTAAAGTTAATTTGATATATACTTCGTTTAAATATAGTAAGCCTTATAATTTTAAGCTATATCCATATGAAAAGATAGACAATAATATTTTAAAAAATCATTTAAATTATTATAATAAATATAAAAAGATTTTAACTAAATATAATGTGAACTTAGAGGTGAAATAATGTTAGAAATAAAAAATAAGAAAGCTTCTTTTGATTATTTTATTGAAGATACATATGAAGCTGGAATAATTCTTACTGGTACGGAAATAAAATCAATAAGAAAAGGTAGTGCCAACTTAAAAGACAGCTATGCAAGAGTAAAGGACAATGAAGTTTTTTTAATAAACATGTTCATAGCTACTTATGAAGAAGGTAATAGATTCAACCATGATGAAAGAAGAGAAAGAAAATTATTATTAAATAAAAAAGAAATATATAAGATTCGAGATAAAGTTTTAAGAGAAGGCTATTCCTTGGTTCCAGTGAAGTTATATTTAAAAAATGGTAGGGCAAAAATATTACTAGGCATAGCAAAGGGTAAAAAGAATTATGATAAAAGGCAGTCTATAAAGGAAAAAGATATAAAAAGAGATTTAGAAAAGAGTAGGATAAAGTATTAAAAAAGATATTGCTTGGTGCAATATCTTTTTATTCTGTTACTATTATTGTTGTTGCAATTCCTCTAGTTTTATGTGCCAAAGTTGAGTCTATTGGATCATTTATATAACAATACTTACCTCTACAAGTGCTATTATAATTTGCAGCCTCTTTTTTTGGCAAAACCATAACACTAGAGGTTCCCCCATCTAAATTAGCTGCATTAATGGCTCCATAATTATACATTATTTCTGTTAAATCAACCATATCAGCACCTTTTGTTCTTGTTGCATTACTATCAACTACTAATAGTAAAATTATTCCATCACTTCTTTGCCCTATTGCAGTTCTGGCAGCATATCCCCAACCACCATTACCTTTAATAAATGATTTTTTTCCGTTTACTATTAAGAATGGTCCCCATGAAACTCCGTCTCTAACATTCATACTTAAAGCTTTTTTTCCAGTAGGATTTTTTATTAATACTAATTTATTATCATTTGTAATACCAATTAGACCACCACTTTGGGTATAACTACTATATGTATTATCAGTTATTATCTTTCCATTTGAAATAGTTACACTTGTTGGCATTCCGCCTGTACTTCTGTTTCCTGGATCAAAAAATCCTCCTCCATTAGTTGCTAGTATAGCATTGTTATCTTCAGCCATTTTGGTAGCATATTGTCCATATTTACCTAAAGCGGAAGTAACTCCTACTTTTACTTTAGAAGGATCATATATAGCAGCTAAATAAGCTTTTTGTCCATTTACTTCTAAATTTATTATTTTGTATTTATCATTTTTGTCTCTTTTTAAAATTTGTTCTTCATACTTATTAGCGTAGGTTTCCTCGATTTTCATATCAATAAGGTCGGTATTAGTTTCTTCATTTACTTCTACTATATAGTTACTATTTAGAACTTTTGCAATTTCTTTTTCACTATAAAACCATTCACATAAATATTGATGTTCCATTGTTGCCATTGCAGTTGATATTAACCATTCTCTAAAGTTTTTATATGGACCATATAACAAAAATACAAAAGAAGAACATCCTATAATATATAGACTTAAAAATATTGTTAGAAAAAAAGTTTTAAAGTTAAATTTTTTTATTTTTTTGTTATCCTTTTTTCTTTTTATAAGTAAAAAGCCAATAAGATATAGATATATAAATAAAGATAAAAGAATATATACAACGTAGTTAATTGGCACGATAATTAATTTGTTACTATGTGTAGATATGATAGTAATAACAACTAACAAAGGAATAAAGAGATAAGGTAGGGTTCTATAATATAGTTTCCTTTTATCTTTTTTTCTTTTTGGAATATTAATTTCTAGTACTTCTGTTTTTTCGCTATTTTCCATATAATACCACCATTATAAATTATACATAATTAATAGAATTTTCTCAATATCATCTTCATTTGAGTTTCGGTATTTTACAAGAAATTTATATAAGATTATAATAGTTTTTAGGATTTTGATAAAATTTTTCAAAATCTTATTTTAAAATTTGGTAT
>CASDZZ010000025.1 GCA_949285875.1 uncultured bacterium
CCAGTTTAATTTTTAACTTCCTTGGGGTAAGGGGAAGTCTGCCCTTTTTTAACTATTTTTATAAAATAAATTTTATTTTTGTTTTCAGACTATCACCAATATAATTATATCATATTCATATAATTTTAATTATGTTTTTTAATGAATTTGTTTTTTCTTTTTATGATAATGTAAAAATAATTATTATCACATTCGCATAAACACACATACTTGCATAGTATATTTTTTAATAAAAAGTTTATAAAATAACTAACAAAAAAGAAAGTTTGTCAAAATTTAAAATCAAGCTAATTATTTATCAACCTTAATATTAGCACTAATACAAACCTTCTTAACTATTAATACAAAAAAATTATAATTCATTTTTAAAGTAGATTTTGCCTAACTTTGTCATTTATTTTAGGATGAACTTCATAAGAATTTTCGTCGACAATTATATAAGAATATCGTCTTAAAATATCAGTGTTTATAACCTCCTTGTTAAACAAATCATATAATTTATTTTTTCTTTTAATAAAAATTAAATAATCCGGATACATTTGTTTTAATTTATCAATCATTATACTCTTCAACCCCCAAACAATAAGCAAATCTTATTAAAGTTTCTTTTTTCTTTATATAGTAATAACCTAAAGAAAAGCCAAGATTATTAGCTATAAATCTATCATCATAATTATTTTCTTTATCAAGATAAGTCCAATAAATTATTTTTCTTTCAATAGTAGTAAGTTTATTAAACGAAAATCTAAAATAATTTATAAAATCAACCCTCTTTTTCTTTTCATTAGTTTCTATTTTTATGTACATATTATTTTGACTATGATAATCTAATTCTTCCAACAAATAATCATCTTCTAAATTAATAGTAGGAGTACCATCCAAGGATAAACAATAATATATATATCTGCTAATTATATTTTCTACATTTTTCTTTGTTTTTGACCAAAATATATTTACAGATTTAATCATGCTCATTACTCCTTTCAGATAATATTTTAGCATTTTTAATAATTAAAAAGTTAATGTTTAAATCATTAATTAATCATAAAAAAATAAAATAAAAGTCATATAGACTTCTATTTTATTATTCTTTTTATATTATAAAAACACTTTATTTTAAAAGATTTTTTAAATATTTACCAGTATAAGATTTTTCACACTTAGCTATTTTTTCAGGAGTGCCTTCACAAATAATAGTTCCACCACCATCGCCACCTTCTGGTCCAAGATCTATTATGTGATCAGCTACTTTTATAACATCTAAATTATGTTCTATTATAATTACGGTATCCCCATTATCAACAATTCTATTTAAAATTGTTAATAATTTTTTAATATCATCACTATGAAGACCAGTCGTAGGTTCATCTAGGATAAATACGCTTTTTCCGGTTGGTTTTTTCTGAAGTTCTTTTGCTAGTTTAACACGTGATGCTTCTCCTCCAGATAACGTAGGTGCACTCTGACCTAATTTTATGTATCCCAAACCAACATCCATCAAAACTTGTAATTTTCTTTTTATCTTAGGATGATTAGCAAAAAACTCTAAGGCTTCTTCAACCCTCATCTGCAAAACATCATAGATGGTTTTATCTTTGTATTTTACCTCTAAGGTTTCTCTATTAAACCTAGTACCATTACATACTTCACAAGGAACATATACATCAGGTAAAAAGTTCATTGATATTTTTTTAACACCATCGCCCCAGCAAGCTTCACACCTACCTCCTTTAACGTTAAAAGAAAATCTTCCCTTGTCATAACCTCTTATTTTAGCTTCTTTAGTGCTTGCAAAAACATCTCTTATATCATCAAACACTCCAACATAAGTAGCTGGGTTACTTCTAGGTGTCCTTCCAATTGGATCTTGAGAAATATCAATTACCTTATCAACATTTTCTAATCCCTTAATACTTTTATGTTTGCCAGGGATAACTTTTGAGCCATAAACATTTAAAGATAATGCTTTATATAAAATTTCGTTAACTAAACTACTTTTACCAGAACCTGAAACACCAGTTACTAAAACCATTTTTCCTAAAGGAAACTTAACATTTATATTTTTTAAGTTATTTTCACTAGCCCCCCTTATTTCTATGAACTTCCCATTTCCCTTTCTTCTTGTTTTAGGGACTTCTATTTTCTTTCTTCCACTTAGATAATCACCGGTTAAACTACTATGATTTTCCATTACTTCCTTGGGTGTACCAGCTGCTACAATCTTACCTCCATGTTCTCCTGCACCAGGACCTACATCTACCAAGTAATCTGCTGCTAACATGGTATCAGTATCATGCTCTACAACTACTAAAGTATTACCTAAATCTCTCATTTTTAAAAGCGAGTCTATTAATTTTTGATTATCTCTTTGATGAAGTCCAATACTAGGTTCATCAAGTACGTATAAAACTCCAGTAAGCCTAGAACCTATTTGGGTAGCTAATCTTATTCTCTGAGCTTCACCACCAGATAAAGTACCAGCACTACGGCTTAATGTTAAATAACCTAAACCTACGTTTAGTAAAAATTCTAACCTAGACTTTATCTCTTTTATTAAAAGACCAGCTATTTCAGTTTTTTCCTTGCTTAATTTTAAATCATTAAAGAAATGAAATAACTTCTCAATATTCATATCAGTAAGATCAATTATATTCTTTTTATTTATTAAAACGGATAACACGCTTTGTTCTAACCTTTTACCACCGCAAGTATCACAAGTATGTTCAACCATGTATCTTCCAATCCAGTCCCTTACAAATTCACTATTAGTTTCTAAATATCTTCTTTCCAAATTATTAGAAACACCTTCATAAGGTTCTACACTATGCATATGATTCCCACTTCTTGTTTTAAAATCAAATTCTATAGCTTCCTTAGTACCATAAAGAACTATGTCTAATTCTTTTCTTGTTAGATCTTTCATTTTCTTGTTCATGTCTATGCCATATTTAGCACATACTATTTCTAATTTTTTATTATATATATTAGCTTCGTCCATGTTAGCTAAAGGTTCAATACCACCACGAGCTAACGTTTTTTCCTTATCAGGAATAATTAAAGCTTCACTTATTTTAAGTTTAAAACCTAATCCTTTACAATCTTCACAAGAGCCATAAGGAGCATTAAAACTAAACATTCTAGGTTCTAATTCTTCTAAAGAAAAATCACAGTGAGGGCACGCAAAAGATTCACTCATAACAATATCTTCTTTTCCCGGTATTTCAACTACTGCTTTACCCTTTGATAGCTTACAAGAAAGCTCTAAAGCTTCATAAATTCTACTTCTTGCTTCATCTTTTTTAATTATTCTATCAATGACAACTAAAATGTTATGCTTTTTATTTTTATCTAAATTTATTTCTTCACTTAAATCTTTTACTTCACCATCAAGTTTTACTCTTACGTAACCATCTTTTCTTAATTTGTCTAATAAATCTTTATGAGTCCCCTTTTTACCATATATAACAGGTGACATTATTATTAACCTGGTCCCATCATCTTCTTCCATAATCTGGTTAGTCATTTCTTCTATGGACTGACTAGATATAGGTATATTATGATTAGGACAATAAGGAACTCCTATTCTTGCATATAAAAGCCTTAAATAATCATATATTTCGGTTACCGTTCCAACCGTAGATCTTGGATTATTATTAGTAGTTTTTTGATCTATAGAAATAGATGGACTAAGCCCTTCTATTGAATCAACATCTGGTTTACTACTTCCACCTAAGAACTGTCTTGCGTATGCCGACAAGCTTTCTACGTACCTTCTTTGCCCTTCAGCATATATCGTATCAAATGCTAAACTACTTTTTCCAGAACCAGAAACACCCGTCATAACCGTAAGTTTATTTTTAGGAATCTCTATATCAACGTTTTTTAAATTATTTTCCCTAGCTCCTTTTACAATTATTTTATCCATACTAATCACCTTCTCATACTATTTTAACATAATAATTTAATTTCTTATATTTCTATTTATGCAAAAAATAACTTATGGACTTTTCTGTTTCTTTTTTATAAATATTTCCATCTATATAATTTTTTGTACACTTATACAAAACATCTAAAAATGGAGGAGTTTGATATTTTAGTGATTTACCGTCATATAAATTTTGTCTTTTAACAAAATGAGCAAGTTGAATAATTCCGTCTTCATTAATATGTTTTTTAATCTCTTCAATAAACAAGAGTAATTCAAATATGTCTTTATTATCAAAATGCGATGTTATGTTAGACGTTACTAAAACATCATAGTTTTGGTCTATTTTATCTGGTAAATCAACTAAATCTGTTTCTATAAAAGGTAAAATTTCACAATCTTTTAAATCTGACTTTATCTTATTATACTTTATCTTTTCAGATAATGGTGACTTATCAAAACTATAAATAGGATTAACTAGTAAACCAAAATTTTTAAAATTTTGATAATCAAATAACGTTTCCCAAAATTTTAAATCATTATCTTTTAAATATTTAATAATCTTATCAAAGCTTTCCGATTGTAAATTTAAGCAAGTTCTTCCATTAAAATTAAAATTTTGAACAAATTCAGAATATTCTAGTGCTTTAACCATAGCTATTTTTAAGGCTGAATAATATTTTGATAACTTATTTATATCATAAGGCTGAATTATTTTTGAACCATTATAAACGCAATTTAAAATATGATCTCCAGAAGCAGAAACAGTTATAGCTTTCTTCTTATCTTTAAGTTCTTTTGAAAAATCATCTAATACATCATTTGTAAAAAGATAAAGAAGGGAATAACTTCCATAATAACCATGAGCATGATTCTGAAATGTAGAAAACATCTCTCCTCTTCTTCCTATTTCCTTATTTAATATTTTCTTTACAACTTCTATATCATCTTTAACCAACAAAACCACCCTCTTTTGGCAGTATATTTTACCAAATAAAAAAGTAAAAAGCAATAAAAATTACTATTTTACTTTCTATTCTAATATGCTAAAAAACTAATTAACCTTCATCTCAAAAATAATATCGCGAAGTTCCATTGCCCTTTCAAAATCAAGTTTTTTAGCAGCTTTATTCATTTCTTCTTCTAATTGCTTAATTATTTTTTCATTATTAATATTATCTTTTCTTGTTTTCTTATCTTTAGGTGTATCATCAGAAACGCTTACTACTTCCATTATTTTTTTCTTGATAGTTTTAGGAATAATACCATGTTCTTCATTATATTTAACCTGAATTGTTCTTCTTCTTTTGGTTTCATCAATTGCGGTTTTCATTGCATCACTAACAATATCTCCATACATAATTACTCTTCCATCGGCGTTTCTAGCACATCTACCAATCGTTTGAATAAGACTTCTATGGCTTCTTAAAAATCCTTGCTTATCAGCATCTAATATAGCTACTAAACTCACTTCTGGTATATCAAGACCTTCCCTTAAAAGGTTAATACCTACTAGCACATCATATTTTCCAGCTCTTAAATCATGTATTATTTTTAATCTTTCTAGCGTTTTTACCTCACTATGTAAATAAGCTACTTTTATATTAATATTTTTTAAATAAGAAGTTAATTCTTCTGCCATTCTAATGGTTAAAGTAGTTACAAGCGTTCTATCTCCTTTTTTAATTTGAGATTCTATTTCTTCAATCAAATCATCAATTTGGTTAGTAGATTTTCTAACTTCTATTAAAGGATCAAGTAATCCAGTTGGCCTTATTATTTGTTCTACTACACTATTATTAGTTTTTGTAAGTTCTTCATCACCTGGAGTTGCTGATACATATATAACACTATTTATCTTCTCTTCAAATTCTTCATATTTTAATGGTCTATTATCAAGTGCTGAAGGAAGTCTAAATCCATAATCAACAAGCATTTGTTTTCTAGCCCTATCTCCATTGTACATAGCTTTAACTTGCGGCAAAGTTACGTGGGATTCATCTATTACCATCAAATAATCATCAGGAAAAAAGTCTAATAAACATGTTGGAGTTGCTCCTTCTGGTTTTAAAGCAAGATGTCTAGAATAATTTTCTACCCCTGAACAAAAACCTGTTTCTGTAAGCATTTCTATATCATAGTTACACCTCTGTTCCAGGCGTTCAGCTTCTAATAATTTACCATTTTCCCTAAAATATTGTAATCTATCTTCGAGTTCTGCCTTAATATTTATAATAGCTTTATTTAATTTATCTTCACTAGTAACAAAGTGAGACGCCGGCATTATTGAAATAAACTTTTTATCTCCTGTTATTACCCCAGTTAAAACATCAAACTCGGATATTCTATCTATTTCATCTCCAAACAATTCTATTCTAATTCCTTTACTTTTTTCATAAACTGGAATTACCTCTATAACATCACCTTTAGCTCTAAAAGTACCTCTTACTAAATCTAAATTATTTCTTTCATACATCATATCCACTAATTTAGATAGTACAGCATTTCTATCAATAACATCTCCTACTTTTAAAGTAAGCATATGATGTTCATACTCTTCTTTATCACCAATACCATATATACAAGATACTGAAGCTACAACAATAACGTCTTTATAATTTATTAAGGAACTTGTAGCATAATGTCTTAACTCATCTATTTCATCATTTATTGAAGAATCTTTTTCTATATAAGTATCACTTGATGGCACATAAGCTTCTGGCTGGTAATAATCATAATAAGATACGAAATAACATACGTGGTTATTAGGAAATAATTCCTTTAACTCCGAATAAAGCTGACCCGCTAGCGTTTTGTTGTGTGCTAAAACTAGCGTTGGCTTGTTTACTTCTTTAATTACGTTTGCGATTGTAAATGTTTTACCAGTACCCGTAGCCCCTAGTAAAACCTGGTATTTCTTGCCATCTTTTATTCCATCAGAAAGCTCTTTTATTGCCTCAGGCTGATCCCCTGATGGCTTAAATTTAGATACTAAATCAAACATTTTGTCCTCCTTACTATGATTACTATCAACCTCAAAAATTCGTATTTTCAAAATTTTAAAGTTTGGCTGATACGTACCAAAAACACTAAAATACGCATTTCGACCACAAATTTAATAAATAACACTAATTAATTCTTATCAATCTATTCTAACACTTATTTTATAAGGAATCAATAAAGCTCTTATACTTAGTTTTAACGATTTTACCAAAAAGAGAAATGCATTTCTAAAATTTAACATTTCTCTTTTTCATTAATTATTGCAATACTCATTTTATAACTTCACACTCGTATGTTTCTATATAACATCTAACATTTTTGGATTTTCCTGAAAAGTCTCCTTCTTCACCTTCAAAATAAACATATCCATTCTTAACCTCTTTAACTCTAGCCATATACAAATTTACTTTCCAAGACAAGTCTGTCTTTTTGGTATCAACTCCATCCAATGTATATTCATAAATTTTTCCACCAGAACACCTGGTAATGTATAATTTATTTCCTGAAAAATAATTTTCATCCTCAAATTTATAAGAACTTGGATTACAAGATTCAAACTCATCAAGTTTAATATAATCGTTATCAGAAATTTTATAAAATAAACCATCAAATGATGCTTCACTACCTTCTGGTGTAATATCAGTAACTACATAAGTTTCTTCTTGTTTTGTTTTATCATTTACGATTTGATAGCTAGTAGTTTCGGTGTCGCTACCCTTTAAATCGTAATGTTTGAAATCATCATATTCATTATTGCTGCAGCCACAAACGCAAATAGTTAAAATTAAAACTAATAATATTCTTTTCATGATTAACCTCACTTAATATTTATTTAATAATATAATTCTTTTGGAACATCTTTTTCTTCTATATATTCAATCGTTGATAAATCTAAACTTATTCTTGCATTTAAATGATCTGCAACATAAGTATATTGATAATAAATAAAACCATTACAAAATCCTAAAACTCTATTCATTCTTCTTGGAGTACCATTAAATAATGACGAACTATTGTGATCTATTATTTTTCCGGTAGACAAATCGTATGATTTAACATCAAAGTTTTACTCAAATCCTTGTTAAAAACTACTATTACGTTCATCTTTTTCAAGTTTAATCGCCTCATGTACATTTTAACATAAAAACATGACAAAATTAACTATGTTTACTTAATAACTTTAATTATTTCATTTTTCAAATGTTCTCTTAACGGCTCGTCATCACAGTATATATAGCAACCTTTGATACCTCTAGTCAACAAAACTCTATACGCATTTTTAATTAAAGTGTCAGCAATATTATCAGCCTTTTTATAATTTTGCTTATATAACTTTTTTATACCCTTAAATGACGGATCAGCTGATCCGTGACCAGAAAAATCACTTACTACTTTCCCATCGCGATATTTCAAATCACTTCCTATTATTACTCCTACATAATCAAACTCTAACCCTTGTACAGAATGAATACATCCCGCTTCATTTATTGAATCATCAATTGCGAATGTTTGACCTTGACCTAAATTCCAACTCATTTCAAAGTCTTTTATAACAATATCATGAAAATCAGGATTATTGATTTCCTTTTTATTCCAATTCCAACAATATCCAGCTACGACTCTCGATAAATCAGTTTTATTTTTTTCTTTTATTAATCTAACAAGTTCTTGAGGACTATCAATAATTTTTAAATCATAATTAATATTTGCACCATTATACAAATCATTTATTCCCAAAAGATAATCAACAAAATTGATATAATCATTAGAATTATTGCACCTGAATTGAGATTCAAGATTTAGAATATGAACTTTCGAATTTAAATCTTGAGAAAATTTTTTAATATTTTCTATTGTTCCAATATCATTAAAATGAACTCTTTGATTTTCATCTATAAAGAAAACAGAAGTCTTTGAAGAATTTATAATCTCTTTAATTTGGTTTTCGCCATAATTATTAAACAAACCGGATTTTTCAGTCAAACAATGTGCCTCATCAACAAGTAAAACATCAAAAATATTTTTATCTGTTTCGGTATAGCTCCCTGACGATTTAAACAGATTATCAATACTACTTTTTTTCATATTTCCCTTTAACTTAAATGAATATATTACACGCGGAGCAGTATTTCTAGAAACATATTGGCATAATTTTCCTTTATTAATAAAATAATTCAATAAATTAATAGCAATTACAGATTTTCCGGTTCCAGGATTTCCTTTGACAATAATAGTACTTTTTTCTTCGCGTTCTTCTGCCAATACTATTTTACTAAAAGCCTCCATTTGTTCATCGATCAGCGTAAAATAATCATTATTAACTATTAAACTATTAATTTTTTCTTGTAATTTAGGAGATGGAGTCATAGTAGAATTATCGATGTTACTTATAATAATTCCATTATCTCCTTTTGATAAATTACCCTCAATATATTTTTTTAATTCTGTTTCATTATCTTTTCCGAAAATCTCAACTTCTTTATTAAACGTGTCAAACTTTTCATTCAACAAAACATCATTTTTTTCCAAATTATAATTGTGCAATAAAACCGCTAGAGAAACAGATATTTCATTATCCTGAATATAAGTATTAAAATCTTTTAACAATTGTCCATACGACCATACCTGATAACCCGGATGCAAAACCTGTCTTAATCCGACGTTAATAAATGTCTCAACTAAATAATCACTACTAGGAACATCATTCACTTTTTCCCATTGTTTCAATTCAAAAACAATTAATTTTTCCTTATTGTTTTTATCATAGCCTGATAATATCAAGTCAATCCGATTAGAAGTCATTGGCAAGTTATATTCAAGTGTAATAGTACAATTTTCATCTAAATTACATTCATTAAGAATTTTTGAAAAATAGTTTAATGAGGAATTCCATGATTCAATCTCTGATTTTCCAGAGAATTTAAACATTTTTTTCTTTATCAAATCATTTAAGATTTTAGATATTCCAAAACTAATGTCTCTGTTAAACTCTTTTATATTCTTACTATATATAATCATATTTACCACCTGTTTAAAATTTTATTTTTATCAACACAGTTATACGTCAAATATTCACCAGTTATAAATTCACTATCATTAAAGAGTTTCATTACAACATCATTAAATTCTAAGCTCCAATCCTCATCCGAATAATTAAGGATTTTTTGATAAGTACCTATACTTTTCAAATAATTCAAATACATTTCATAAGTATTAAACGTCATTAAAAAATTATTTCTAGAAGCAGACATTGCATAAAGTCCAGCCTCGCTTACTATTTCGTCCATCTGTTCTATACTATACCTTCCATTCAATTCGTCATCCATAAATGTTTCTTTTAAATAATTATTTCCTGGTACTGAAAATAAAATTCTACCATCACTAGACAATAAATTTTTAGCTTTCCTTAAAGATTCAATGGGATCAGCCATATGATGCAATACATAACTAAATATTATTATATCAAATTTACTATCAGAATCATACTTCATAAAATCTTTATTCATAAATATCGCTTTATTGTTTCCAGTCAAAACTTTCTTTTCTGCCTGTTCTATCATCCTATCACTTATGTCTATTCCAGTTAGTTCGCAAGCATTTACTTTTTTATCAATTTTACTAATTAATTTACCTGTACCACAACCAACATCTGCAATTTTCATCCCATCATTTACATTATCCATAACTTCTCTTGTTATTGGATTCTTAACACCATGATATATAACAAATCTTGATTTGTTATCCCAAGAATCAGCTATGCTACTATTGAATGTACTTTCCACATTTGAGGATAATGTGCTATCCGACAAACTTTCTATAAAATCATCAATCAATTTACCTTTATTCAATATATCTTGTGAGTATTAGCCTCGATTAAAATCATCAATACATTTCAGTACTTCTTTGACGGTTTGATCCAAATCATCATTTATGATGACATAATCAAACTGTTTAGCTACTTTCAAATTATCTATATCATCTTCTATTCTTTTTGAAGATCTATCTTTTCTTCTAATATCAAGGTCATTAACAGATGGTGGTAAAAGAAGTATTAAGCAAGTATCAGAATTAATTTTTTTCATTTCTAAAGCTCTATCTGGAGTTAATTGAAAAATCATAATAGAATTTGATTTTATATTATCAATATCTTTTTCAAAAATTCCGTAGTAATGCCCATCATACTCTCTTACATTAAACATTTGACCTTTATCGACATAATTCTTAAATTGTTCTTCGTCTAAAAAGAAATAATCAACACCGTTTCTCTCCATCTCCCGCGGTTTTCTTGTAGTGCATGTAATAAATTTTTTAAAATTCCCATTAAACAATAACTTTTCGGTAAGCGTACTCTTACCTAAGCCACTCGGGCCACTTAAAACTAAATTCATAATTCTCCCTAAAATATATTATTTTTTCGTGTTTTCAGAGTTTATAATAAAACTCTTTTTAATAATAAATTAAAACAATAAAAAAAGTGGCAAAAACACATAAGTGCTTGCCACCATGAAAATACTGCCACCATTTGGGCAAACACGGCACCCAAATTAATTTAATTGTTTATAACAATACTACATTTATCAATCTTTGTCATATATTTTGAAAAAAATAAACAAATATTATTTTTTCAAAACTTTTTTATGTTTTTTAATAATTAGGAATAGCATAACCATATATATACTTACTGTTTATAGAGTATTTCTTTTGTTTGAATATATCTCTTGAATTACCCTCAAACATATATACATCTCATACCTCTTTTCAATCTTTTTGGAAAAGAAAAAACATGTAAAAAATTACATGTTATTGGAAATATAATTTAAACACACGGATACGTTTTATACATAACCGGTATCATATAAATATTTTAATTAATTAACAAACATATCTAATAACTGGATACGAATAAATACGCCTCTAGGCAACAAATTTCTTTTTTAACTATTAGTCTTATTTAAGTTTATTTAAGTATTTCAACGTTATTTGATAACACTAATTAACACTAAATAATAATGATTTCAATAGGTTATCATAATAAGATACGAAATAACATACGTGGTTATTAGGAAATAATTCCTTTAACTCGAATAAAGCTGACCCGCTAACGTTTTATTATGGGCAAGCACAAGGGTTGGTTTGTTAACTTCTTTTATAACGTTTGCAATTGTAAAAGTTTTACCAGTTACAGTAGCGCCTAATAAAACTTGATACTTTTTATCCTCGTTTATACCGACTACTAATTTTTTATTGCTTCTGGCTGATCTCCAGAAGGTTTAAACTTTGAAACCAAATCAAACATAATTTCCTCCTTTCTAAAAGTTACAGCACTTTAATTCTAACATTTTTAGTAATATAAAACAAGAATGGTTAAATTCCATTCTTGTTAACATAAATTATCTATTAGACCAACTACCAGAACCAGATGGAAAAATTATTACATTTCTAGGATTTATAGCATGACTTCCGAAACTATTAGAACCATAATAGTTATAATAATCAACATACCATCTACCATTTGCAATACCTAGGTGTAAATGAGGCCCAGTTGAATTACCCGTGTTACCAGATTTTGCTATTACCGTATCTTTGGTAACAACATCACCTTTTTTTACATTGATAGTAGATAAATGGCAATAATAAGAAGTATAATATTTTCCATTTACCTTATGGTGTACTATAATCTGATTACCACCACCTCTATTACTATAAATTACCTTCATTACGGTTCCTGAAGCAACCGAATAAACTGGAGTTCCTATACCAACTCCTATATCTACTGCATAGTGATAAGATCCGAAAGAAGGTCTATAACCAAAATTACTTGTTATTCTTCCTACTGCTGTCGGTCTATAAAAGCCTGCTCCAGAAGGAATCACATTAACTCTATTTGCACAAGCAGATAATGTTTCATTAGATCTACAACCCATCTTCTTAAAATCATTTAAGGTATTTTTCATTTCCTTAATAGATTCTGTAAGCGAATGACCTTCATCATTTAAGGTTTCTTTTGTTTTATTTAATTCTGCTAATTGTACAGATAAATCAACTTGTAATTTTGATAAGTCTTTCTGCTTCTTTTCCAAATCTTTTTTGATCTGTTCGTTTTGCTTAATCATATCATTCATTTGTCTTATTGATTTTTTATTATATTTAGAAATTTGTTCGGTTATGGATAATCTATAAATTAAATCCGTTATACTTTCAGCTCCCATAATATATTCAAGCATCGTTGAACCACTTGAAGATACCTCATAATATCTCATTAAATCTTCAATTTGTTTATTCTTCTTTACTATGTCTTTTTCAAGTTGCTCACTTTCCTTTGTTTTATTATCCATTTCTGTCGTGATACTAGCCATTTGAGAATATATATTATTAATTTGTTGTTGGGTCTTATTTATATTTTGCTGATTTTGACTCTGTTGTTGTTGGGTTTTAATTAAATCTTGTTCTGTTTTATTTAACTCAGCTTCCCATTCAGCCAAAGTTTTTTCTTTTGCTTTTATAGGTGTTACAGGAATTAACAATAAAATTAAAAATATTATTAAACTTTTCTTTAATATTTTTTTCATTAGATTTTTAAATACTTCCTTACTGCCCTATAACTACCAAACATACCAACCACAACGCCTAACGCAATTAAAACTAAAGCAACCAAATAAATGAAAGGTTCTGCTACCACCAATTTTATAAACGGTGAAAATAATTGTCCCTTAAAATGATCATATAAAGTTGAATAACCATATAAAGTTATTGCAACAGGAATTAATGAACCTAAAAAACCCAAACATAAACCTTCTATTACGAATGGTTGTTTAATTGAAAAATTAGATGCTCCAACTAGTCTCATTATTTCTATTTCTCTTTTTCTTGAGAAAATAGTAATTTTAATAGTATTAGTTATTAAGAATAAAGTTACTAAGACTAAAGCTATCATAGCGGCTATCATGGCTTTTTCTAAAAATTTAAATACTGCTAATAAATCTTCTACCATTTCTTTTCCATATTTTACATCTTCTACTAATTCTAATTTTTCTATTTTTTTAGCTGTATCCGATATTTTTTCAGTATCTTTAACTTTAACTAGTAGTGAATCGTATAGAGGATTCGTTTCATTAGTCCATGTATCTATTATTCCTGATAAATCTTCTGAAGTTTCTTTCATTTCATCTGCTATTTGTTTTTTAGTTTCATGTTCTACTGATTCAACATTTCCAAATTTTTCAATCTCTTTTTTTATACTATCTATTTGCTCAGAAGTTGCTTCATTATTAATGAATGTCACTATTGTAAAATCTTCTCTTATTAATTTAGTCATATTTTCAACGTTACAAGATACTACTATTGCAACAGCAACTATTAATAAAGTGATTGTTATACAAGAAATTGAAGCAACAGATAAACTCAAGTTTCTTCCAACACTTTTAAATCCATCTCTTATGTTTCTTAAAAATATTCTAATTGCCTTCATAATTGCTATAACTTCCCTTCTCATAGTCTTTAACTAACTTTCCTTTGTCAAGCAAAATTACTCTTTTTTTCATTTTATCAACCATTTCTCTATCATGAGTTGCCATAACAATAGTTGTGCCCAAATCATTTATTTTTTCAATAACTTTCATTATTTCTAAACTTGTATCTGGGTCTAGATTTCCAGTTGGTTCATCACAGATTAATAATTTTGGTGAATTAACTATAGCTCTTGCGATAGCAACCCTTTGTTGTTCACCACCAGAAAGCTGACTAGGATAACTTTTAGTTCTAGGCTTTAAACCAACAAGATCTAATGCTTTTAAAACTTTTTTTCTTACTTCTTCGGTAGGAAGACCATAAATTTCAAGTGCAAAAGCAACATTTTCATAAACCGTTAATTTTGGTAATAATTTATAATCTTGGAACACTATTCCTATTTTTCTTCTTAATTTATAAACTTTGTTGTTTTTAACCTTGGCAACATTAACACCACCTACGATAATTTCTCCATTACTAGGTTTTTCTTCCCTATATAGCATTTTTATAAGAGTAGATTTACCACTACCAGAAGCACCTATAACAAATACAAATTCTCCTTTTTTTATGTTTAGATTAAGATTATAAAGGGCATTAACCCCGTTTTTATATGTTTTGTCAACATTTATAAACTTTATAAATTCCACTATTTTCCACCTCTTTTACTTCTATATGTTCCTACTGATTGATAAGCATCAGATGCTACAATCATAGCCGTAGGATCTATTTGTCTTATTCCTTCCTTTGTTCTAAAATACTCTGAAGTAGGAATAACGCTCATTATCATATTTTTCTTCTTATTTGAATATCCTCCTGTTGTTTCTATTATTGTAACCCCGAGATTAAGTTCATTCATTAAATAATCTCCTATATCATCCTCCTTTGAAGTTGTTATGTATAATGCTTTTGTACTTGAAATACCAAGCACCACTTTATCAACCATTATACTTATTATATATAAAACTATAATTGCATATAAAACTCTTGTCCACCCAAAGAAAAAGCCTCCTATTACAACAATTATTCCATCAGTAACCAACATCGAAGTACCTATAGATATTTTAAAATATTTAGATACTATTTGGTTAATTATATCTGTTCCTCCAGTTGTAAAACCTGTTTTAAAAACAATTCCAGAACCAATACCAACGCTTACTCCTCCTATGATTGCAATTAGAAGAAGGTCTTCATTTGAAATAATTATATAATCGCCTATATTTTTTGTAAGCTCTACAAAGAGCGGAAAAAGAAGTGTTCCTACAACCGAATTTAAAGTGCTCTTTTTACCCAAGGTAAAGTAACTTACTATCAAAAGAATTATTGATGAAATTAAAATCATTAGTGTAGGATTAATATATTGCTTTGTTATGATTGAAATTCCGCTAACTCCGCCATAAACTATATTATTTTTTAAAAAAAACAAGTTATAAGAAACAGCATATATCAAAACACCTAAAATTAAAAATAGATATCTCGAAAACAATTTACTATGTTCCACTATTTCTGCAATTTTTTCACTGCGTTTTCTTCTTAACATACTAAATATATTCATCTTATAGCTCCTTTCTTAAATAACTATCAATAAATTCTTCTAGATTTCCATCCAAAATTTTATTAACGTTTGAACTCTCATAATTTGTACGATGATCTTTTATTAAAGAATAAGGATGCAAAACATAACTTCTTATTTGAAAACCAAATTCAATACCCGAGTGATTGCTTTTAAGTGAATCTACCATGTTTTGTTGTTCCTTTATTTTAAGTTGGTAAAGCTTACTTTTTAATATACTTAAAGCGGTTTCTTTATTCTTTATTTGACTTCGTTCATTTTGACAAGTTACAACTATACCAGTAGGTATATGAGTTACTCTAACAGCACTATCAGTAGTATTAACTCCTTGACCACCAGCACCACTACTTCTGTAAACATCAATTCTTATATCCTCATCTTTAATAACTATGTCTTCAAAATCATCAAATTCAGGAATTACATCTACTGCTGCAAAAGAAGTATGCCTTCTGTTATTTGCATCAAAAGGGGAAAGTCTAACCAAACGATGAACTCCCTTTTCTCCTTTCAAGTAACCATAAGCAAATTTTCCTTTTACAATATAAGTAATACTTTTTAATCCTACTTCTTCTCCTGGTTGTTGATCGGTTATTTCATACTTATACCCCTTTTTATCAAAATATTTAGTATACATTCTAGAAAGCATCGCCGCCCAGTCACAGCTTTCAGTACCACCGGCCCCGGCGTGTATTTCGAAAATAGCTGGCTTTTCATCATATTTTCCACCCAAATAAGTTAGTATTTCTTGTTCTTCCAATTGATTATTAACCTTTTCAATCAATAACTTATATTCTTTTTCTAATTCCTCATCTTGAACATCTGAAAATTCTATGTAGCTCTGTAAAAGTTCAATATCATTCTTTAAAATGGTTAAGGGCCTTACTAGCTCATTAAGGTTATTTAATTCCAAAGTTACTTTTGATGCATAGCTAGAATCGTTCCAAAAAGTCTCGCTATTCATTTCTTCTTTTATGTCATGAATACGTTTAACCTTATCATCCGCGTCAAAGACGCCTCCATATTTTACTAAATTTAGCTGATAAATCATTTATTTCTTTAATATTAATTTCCATATAAACTCACATTCCTTTCACTTCGTTCAATGCACACATAGTTATGAAACCTTGAACAAAATTTATTTTATTTATATAATACAACCCTGAA
>CASDZZ010000026.1 GCA_949285875.1 uncultured bacterium
GAAGTTTTTTCCTTATTTTTGTATAAAAAAAGTGAATCTGTGGATAACACATTTTCACTTTTTCTTTTCCTTGTTAAATTTTACCGGAACTCAAATAAACAACTATAATGCTATATTTTATTTAGTTTTTTGAAATTTTTTGAGATAAAAAATCATATGTTTTACTATGATTAAATTAAAAAATAACCTATTATTTAAAAACATAATTATATTACTAATTACGGGAGGCATAGCTAAAGTACTCGGTATGTTAGGAAAAATTATATACACAAGAGTAGCCGGAATAAATATTGTTAGTTTATATACGCTTATTACCCCTACCTTTATGCTTATTATAACTATCACCCAGTTTAGCTTTCCAATATCCATTAGCAAGTTAAGCGCAGAAGAAAAATATAAAAATAAGGATCTACTACATAATGCTTATTTAACTGGATTTATAATTGATGTAATTTTAATTTTAATAATAATACTAAGTGCAAAAACAATTGCAATCTTACTTCATGCACAAAAACTTTATAAAGCTATAGTTTGTATTTCTTTTATAATTCCTTTTATAACAATATCAAGCATCCAAAGAGGCTTTTTGCATGGAAAAGAAAATATGTTACCAGCATCAATAACAAATATAACTGAAGAAATAATTAAGATTCTTCTAATTGTTATAATACTTCCTATCTCAATGCTAAAAGGAGATATTTTTGCAATAATAACTATTATCTTATTTAATATAATAACAGAATTTTTTAGTATTATTATAATGAACAAAGTAATTAATAAAAAATATTTAACCAAAGAAAAAGGAATTACTTCAAAAAAAATAGTTAATTCCATAATTGCTATTTCATTACCAACTACTTTAGTAAGATTAATTTCTTCTATAGGATTTTTTCTTGAACCCATCATATTAACTTATGTACTTTTAAAAACAAACTACTCCTCAACTTATATAATGATGGAGTACGGAATAATTAGCTCATATATTATCCCTCTTCTTTCAATGCCTACGTTTTTTTCTATTTCTATAGCATCTGCTCTCCTTCCTAATATAACTAAAGCATATGCAAGCCAAAAATATAAAGAATTCAACAAGAAGTTACTTAAATTAATGATTATTTCAATTTTGATTGGAATAATTTGTTTATCTTTTATCTTGTGCTTTCCAAAAAAAATTCTTGAAATAATTTATAACATTAATTTAGGCATAAATTACATTTACATTATAGGACCTTTCTTTCTTATTTTATATATGCAGCCTACTTTATCAGTTGCTATACAAGCTATGAATTTAACAAATAAACTATTTAAAATCTCTATTATTTCTTTACTTATAAAATATTCTATCTTGATAATATTAGGTTTAAATAATTTTGGAATGAATTCTTTAATATTTGCACTAATAGGTGGTATTATTATAAATACTAGTTTAATGTTCTTTACCGTTTTAATAAACGTAAATAAAAAAACCTAATTTTTAGGTTTTTTTGGTCTTAAAATAAATATTAAAATATTACATAAAATAAGAACTACGTAAGACGAATATGTTACCTCACTAAACTTCAACTGAATTATTAAAATTACAAGTGCCAAAATATCAAATATAATCATTATGGCCTTTAAGTATTTATAATTTTTTTCACTTATTTCAAATTGCTCTTGTTTTTCTACTTTTTGTTTCGTTTTCATAAACCCTCCAAACTACATTTCTAAAGTTTTATTTGTACAATTAAATCCTTTTTCAGTATAAATTTTTTCAAGACTTTCTCTTGTATCTTCTAAAGCTGGTTTAACAAACAAAACAGTTTTTCCTTCTTCAACCATAATCTTTGAAAAATCAACATTCATATAATCAGTTTTATTTTCAAAAGTAAAGCCTTTATCATTTTTCTCAAAAACCATATTAGAACCAATTACAGAAGCATTATTTATATATAAACTTTCATATTGTGATTTTAAATCTTCAATTATAGCAGAAGAACCCTCAAAATTAGTTATAGCAGAAAATTTAAACTCGCTACTAACTATTTTGTTTTCTTCATAAATAGCTTTAAAAATAACTTCTTGAGTTTCTGCATCACTCTTAGAATTATAATTACAAACCAAAGTTCCATTTTCATTATTTTTATCAATAGGTAATGCTGTAGTTGTAGTTTTAGTTGTTTCTGGAACTACTTCCTTAGTTGTATTACCAAAAGGAGATTTAGTAACTAGAAGATATAATAAAAGTGCGATTACCGAAAAAATTACCAATATTATAAATATATAGTTATTTTGCTTATTCGGCATCAAGGTCTCAGAATTAGTAATTGGGTCAATTACAACGGTATTGTTAACAGAGCCATCATATAGTTCATCTAAATCAATTTCTTTAGTTACATCACTATTTTCTTCTTCCAAAACTTCTTCTTCATCATGATTTTCTTTATTTTCCATCTAAGCACCTCCTACTATTTATTATAATACCATAAAAAACAATTATTAAATATATTAATCTAACTTTTGAGCTATTTTTTCTCCGTATTTTACGCAAGTTTCATAGCCGTTCTTTGAATTATCCAAAATATCTTCATCTACTTTAATAACATTTTTTTCTAAAAAAATAACTATTGTTGAACCTCCAAATTGAAAAAAACCCTTTTCTTCACCCTTTTTAAACTCTCCGCACTTCTTATAATTATTTATTCTACTTATAAACAAAGCTCCAACTTCAATAAAAAATATTTTTCCAAAGTTCTTAGTATCGAGTAAAGAAATCTCTCTAGAATTTTCTTTAAAAACAGAATGTTTATCATATACTATTGGATTAACAGTATGATAAAGGCCTTGGACTTTTTTATGTTTTATAATTTTTCCATCATCAATAAAACAATACCTATGATAATCTTCTGGGGATAATCTAAAAACTAAGCAATATCCGTCTTTATACTTTAAAGCATCTTCTTTACTTTTTAGGATTGAAGAGGCAGAATAAGTAGACTTTTTAACCTTAAATAATAAATTTTTGTTAATTTTATAACAAGTTAATTTAGCATCACAAGGAGAAATAAATGAATTTTTATTACTTTCTACCAATCTCAACTGAGGTTTTAATTTTCTTATAAAAAAGTCATTAAAGCTTTTAAAATTTAAATCTACTACTTCTTCCATATTTATATTATTACTTTTTATAAAAGGTTTTATAAATAATTTTGAAATTTTCTGGTCCACAATCCAGCCCATTAGCTTGGAAAAAAAAGAATTATAAACCAAAACTTTTAATATCATTCTTCCCACTAACGAATTGTATAAAAACAATAATCCTTTACTAGGATTATCTTTTATTTTCTTTCTCATTTTAACATCGTAACCGATATGATAGCTATTTCAACAACAGCTAAAATCGAACAAATTACAAGCCAAATACCGGAAGGCTTCTTTATCTTGATATTTAAAATAAAAAGAAATGCGGTTACTAATAAAACTAGTGGGAAAGCCCTATTAAAAACTTCCGGGTTAAATAAATTTAAGTTATAAACAAACGGGAAAATTATAGCTATACTGGTTACAGGTAACCCATAATAAACGTTTTTCTCACTTTCTTTTTTTAGTAAACTTTTTTCTTCAGAAAGAACGTTAAAATAAGCAAGTCTTATAACCGCAGCTAATGCGTAAAAAACATAAATTAACATGTTAATCTTGCTATCAAATCCCATGGAAATACCTAAGATTATAGGAAAAACCCCAAAAGATACAACATCTACTAACGAATCTATTTGAACCCCGAATTTTTTTTCTCTGGTTGTTCTTTTGCACGCTCTTGCAACCGTACCATCAAATAGATCACAAACACCTGCTAATATAAGACACATAACTGCTGTTGCAGTAGTGCCAAAAATTGCAAAGAACATTCCTACTATCGAAAAACAAAGTCCTAAATAAGTTAATATAACTGAATAATTATAAACTCCAATAAACATAATTGATTACTCCCTACTATAATATTTTATGTTAGTATTATATCATACTAAAAAAATAAATTAAACAAAAAAAGGAATCAGTCTTCCTTTTTTTCGTTAGGATTTTGAATTTCTGGTTTTAAAATAGGATACAAAACAACATCTTTAATGTTATAAGAATTTGTTAAAAATTGAATAAATCTATCTATTCCCATTCCCCAACCAGATATAGGAGGCATACCATATTGCATAGCTTTGATGTATTCATAATCTATATCCATGGCTTCGTCATCTCCATTTTCTTTTAACTTGCTTTGTTCCAATAATCTTTTTTCTTGTTCAATAGGATCAACTAATTCTGAATAACCATTTATTATTTCTTGACCATTAACAATTAACTGAAAACGATCTGTAAGATTTTTATTTTCATCATTTGCTCTAGCAAGTGGAGATAAATCAATAGGATGTTTAATCAAATAAGCAGGTCCAATTATGTTAGGACGACTAACCTTTTTATATAATTGATCAATTAAATTACCTCTACCTAATTGTTCTAAGTTATCAGCTTCTAATTTTATTCCGCGTTTTTTAATTTCTTCTAATAAATCTTTAGCTGTTTCAAATTTATCAATATCAATACCACAATCCTTTAAAACCAAATCTCTAAAAGTAATTACTTCCCATTCTCCGCCAAAATTAACCTTTTTATCACCAATTTGAACTTCTAATGTTCCAAACAAATCTTTAATAATAGACTGAACCATTTCCTTTAAGAATTTCATATTATCTTCATAATTCCAATAAGCACTGTAACCTTCTATCATAGTAAAATCTTGAAGATGGTTAGGACTTACTCCTTCATTTCTAAAATCTCTTGCGATTTCATATATATGTTCGAAACCACCAATAATTAATTTTTTCAAAGTTAATTCTGGAGAAATTCTTAAGTACATATCCATGTCAAGAGCATTATGATGAGTTATGAAAGGTCTTGCAGTAGCACCAGATGCTTTATTTTGCAAAACTGGAGTTTCAACTTCTATGAAACCGTGATTATCTAAATAATTTCTTAATAATCTTAAAAACTTAAATCTTAACAAAAACCTTTTTTTCGTATCATCATTAGTTATTAAATCAAGATGCCTTTCCCTATATATAGTCTCTTGATCTTCCAAACCATGAAACTTATCTGGTAACACTCTTAAAGCTTTTCCTAAAAAAGTAAATTCTTTTACCCTTAATGTTTTTTCTCCTGTTTGGGTAGTAAAAATTTCTCCTTCTACTCCTACGAAATCTCCTGTATCAGTAGTTTGGTTAATTTGTGCATAAAGTTCTTCACCCAATTCGTCTCTTTTTAGGCACAACTGCATTTTGCCTTCTATATCCCTTATTTCCCAGAAACTAATTTTTCCCATTTTTCTTTTAAGCATAACACGCCCAGCTATCCTTACATTTTTAGTCTCATCAGGTAATTCATGAGCTTCTTTTAAAGTGTGAGTTTTTTCAAATCTTTCTGGATGAACTTGCACTCCTAAATCTATTAATTTATCTAATTTTTCTTTTCTTACCTTTTGTTGTTCTTCTAATAATTCCATAATACTCCTCCTCATAGCTAAATTATTATAACATATTTTCTTATCTTTTAAAATTATTATTTGCTAGCAGTGCAAACATAACCCTTACTAGATAATTCTTTTTGAAGATCTTTATAAGTTATTTTTGAATTTATATCAAAATAAGTAATTGGATTAACTTTTTTATCAATCTTATCAATTTTATCAAATTCCATTAATTCAAAATCTAAATATCCTGATAATTCAAAAAAATTATCATTAGTTTCATAAATATAAGTAAAGCCAGGCATTCCATTTGAATTTATTATTACAGGTAATTTTTCATTTTTAATATATTCAATCTGAGATTTAAACTCATCTGTTTTTACCGTATAATTATATACAGACTCTATATACTTAATTTTGTTTTGACTATAAGTTATTTTATATTCATCAACTATTTTGTAACCAGTGTCCTCAGCAACAAAAGAGCAGCTTACAACTCTTTTTTTAGTAATAAAGTTAGAAATTAGTAAATAAAGTAAAATAAGAATTATCACTAATATTCCTATTACATACGGAATAATTTTTTTAGGATTTATTTCAACATACTGTTTATCTTTTCTTACTTTCTTACTTAAATTTTGTTCTTTTTTTGGTTCTTTTATATCCTTAAAGGTTTCACTTTTTTGATCAGAAACAGGGTTAATATGGTAAGTAGTTTCCTCTTTTCTAACCGAAAAAAGACTATCATCAAAAACATTTTTGAAATTTTCATTAGTTTCTTTTAAATTTTGGAAAACTTCATTTTCTTCAAAGAGAGGTTTGTCATCTAAATATTTTAAATTATTATCCAAATCTATATAATCTTCACCAAAAATATTATTTAAAGCTTCATCTAATACTTTTTTATTATCATTTTTTTCTTTTTCAAAATCCTTATTTTCATTATTCATATTACCCCTCCAATTACCTACCTATAAGTATATCACAACCGCTTTTTTTTAACAACAAAGAAAAACACTTATCACTAAGTGTTTTTATCTTTTTACATCATTTTTTGTAATAATATAAAGCTCATTATTTCTATTAAAAGCATAAAAAACGTCTTCGGCTTTTAATTTTTTTTCAATTAAAATGTTTAGAAGCCACTTTTTACTTTTGTTTATACTATATAAATTTTCAAATTGAACTTCACCATCTATTATTATAGGTAATGGATATGTATTTTTTTCTTTTGTATCATCCTTTTTGAAAACTGATAATTTTCCGTTTATCTCAAGAATAGCATAATCAACTTCATCTATACTACGGATATCTTTTTCACGTAATTGAAGTAACAAATCATCTAAGGTATAACGCTGTTCAACCATATTTTTAAAATTAATAACTCCTTTTTTTATAATAATTACTGGTTTTCCATCAACAATTCTTCTAAAAGCTGTGTTTTTTAAAGCTATCTTAGAGATAATAATTTGTAAAAACGCTAATATTAAAACCGGGATCAAATGAAAGAAAAAGTTTCTATTAGGCTCAATACTCATCGCTATTAACTCTGCTATAAGAATAAAGACAACTAAATCAAAAGTTCCTATTTGACCAACTTCTCTTTTTCCCATTACTCTAAATATAGCTGCAACCATAACATAAATTAAAACAGTTTTTGTAACAATTTCTAATAATTTCATATTAATTAGTACTAACTTATATAAATAAGTTAGCTCCTTTCTTATTAAAATTCTCCTATTTTATTATGTAATGATTCATAAATTTATATTCAATAAATATAGTTAATTAGAGGTGAATATATGAAAAAATACTTGTATCCTGTTATCTATACTGTAGCTACTATAACGATAGGAACATTTTTACTAACCATACTATACTTTTTTAATATTACCAGTGATAAAGTAAACTCTATACTAACATATTTAGTTGGTATAATAGCTATATTTATAGGATCTTTTAAATTGGGAAGCATTTTAAAACAAAAGGGAATAATTAGTGGATTAATTTACTTTTTCTTATTTTTTGTAGTTATGTTTTTGACATCACTATTAATATTCAATTCAAAATTAGGCTTTAATAGTTTTATTTATTATATTGTTTTATTATTATTTAGTATATTTGGAGGAATATTAGGAAAAAATAAACAAGAAGAAGAAGCAGACATAAACTAATGTCTGCTTTCATATTTATTTATAAAGTTTTTTTTGTATTCTTCGAAGTTATCATTTTTTATGGCTTCTCTTATCTCTTCGGTTAATTTAATTAAAAATCTTATGTTATGGATAGATATAAGGCGTCCCCCATTAACTTCTCCAGCTGTTATTAAATGTCTAACATAAGCTTTGGTGAAATTTTTACACGTATAACAATCACAATTTTCATCGAGTTTAGAAAAATCTTCTTTATATTTAGCATTTCTTATATTTATTTTTCCAGTTCTAGTAAAACAATTACCATGACGTGCTAACCTAGTAGGTAAAACACAATCAAACATATCTATTCCCCTTGAAACACCCTCTAAAATATCAATCGGATCACCAACGCCCATTAAATATCTAGGTTTATTAATTGGTAAATATTTTGTAGCATAACTTATCATGTTATACATTACATCTTTAGGTTCACCTACTGATGTTCCACCAACAGCATAACCGTCAAAATCTAATTCAACCGTTTTTAAAGCACTTTCTTTCCTTAAATCTTCAAATTCTCCGCCTTGAACAATTCCAAATAAAGACTGATTTTCATTATTAAAAACTTCTTTACCTCTTTTTGCCCATCTTAAAGTTCTTCTCATACTATTTTCAATATATTTTCTAGTAGCTGGGTAAGGCGCACATTCATCAAAACTCATAGCAATATCTGAATCAAGTTTATTTTGTATCTCAATAGACTTTTCAGGTGTTAAAAATAAATTACTTCCATCAATATGGCTCTTAAATTTTACTCCTTCTTCTGATATATTTTTAGGTTTAGCAAGAGAAAATACTTGAAACCCTCCAGAATCTGTAAGTGTAGGGCCATCATAATTCATAAATTTGTTTAATCCGCCAGCTTTATTTACTATGTCTTCACCAGGTCTTAACCATAAGTGATAAGTATTAGATAGAACAACCGCACTACCGCAAGCTTTCAATTCTTCAGGCATCAAAGTTTTTACGTTAGCTAAAGTACCAACAGGCATAAAAATAGGAGTTTCAAAAGTTCCATGATTAGTAATTAATCTCCCTAATCTAACCATCTCATCGCCATTATTATTTTTTAATAATTCATATTTTATTTTAGTCATCAAATCACCAAAAAAAATTATAACATAATAAAAGATATTTAGCAAAACTAAATATCTTCTCCTGTTATAAACATGCAGTCTCCAAAAGAGAAAAATCTATACTTTGAATCAACCGCATGCTTATAAGCATCAAGAACGCCTTTTTTACCAGCAAAAGCGCTAATTAACATTATTAAAGTTGATTTAGGCAAATGAAAATTAGTTAGTAAAGCATCAATACCCTTAAATTTGTAACCTGGATAAATAAAGATTTTAGTTAAACCACTTTGAGCTTTAAATTTTCCTTCATCAGAAGCTATGGTTTCTAAAGTTCTTGTCGTTGTTGTTCCAACAGCTATTATCCTTTTTCCATTTTTTCTAGTGTTATTTAATAATTCGGCTACTTCACTAGACATTTCGTAGTATTCTTCATGCATTTCATGTTTTGTTACATCCTCTACAACAACAGGTCTAAAGGTTCCAAGGCCAACATGAAGTGTTATAAAAGCAATATTTACTCCCTTAGCTTTAATTTTTTCCAAATAATCTTTAGTAAAGTGCAACCCTGCAGTAGGTGCTGCAGCACTTCCAACATTTTTAGCATAAACTGTTTGATACCTGTTTTTATCATCTAATTTTTGAGTGATATAAGGAGGTAGCGGAACCTCTCCAAGTTCATCTAATATTTCTAATAAAATTCCTGAATAAATTAATTTAAAATTTCTAAGCCCATCATTTCCAACCTTTGTACATAAAGCCTTAAGCTTATCTGAAAAATTAATTATAGTGCCTTCTTTAACCCTTTTAGCAGGTCTACATAAACATTCCCAACTATCAGCTCCAAGTTCCTTTAACATTAATAGTTCAACAACAGCTCCGGTTTCATATTTTATACCAATTAATCTTGCAGGTAATACCTTAGTATCGTTAAGCACCAAAGTATCCCCAGGATTTAGGTAATTAATAAAATTGGCAAAAACATCATCTTTATATTTATCATTAAATCTATTTAAGGCCATCATTTTTGACGTATCTCTCTTTTTAAGCGGGGTTTGTGCTATTAATTCTTTAGGTAAAAAATAATCAAAATCTTCAGTTTTCATATGATACCACCTTTCCTGATTTCCTTTTGAAATATTATCATATTATTTTTTTAAGTTTTTATCAATTATATATTATTGTGATATTCTTTCTAGATTAAGATGCTTGTACGCTAAATCAGTTACTATTCTACCTCTTGGAGTTCTTTTTAAATAACCAATTTGTAATAAATAGGGTTCACAAACATCTTCTATAGTAGAAACTTCTTCACCAATCGATGCTGCAATAGCTTCTATTCCTACTGGGCCACCATTAAATTTATAAATTATTGTTTTTAATAATTCATAGTCTACCTCATCAAGACCAAGTTTATCTACTTTTAAAGAGTCTAAAGCAAATTTTGTGATATCAAGAGTAATTGTACCATCACCTTTAACTAACGCAAAATCACTAACCCTTTTAAGTAATCTGTTAGCTATTCTAGGAGTTCTCCTACATCTATTAGCTAATTCTTTAGCAGCATCATCCTCTATAACTAAATTTAGTACTCTAGCACTTCTTTTAATTATTTCTGTTATTTCTTCTTCCGTATAATAATTAAGTTTGGATACTATTCCAAAACGATCCCTTAAAGGGGCAGTTAAATCACCGGCTCTAGTAGTTGCCCCAACTAAAGTAAAATGCGGTAAATCAATTCTTATGTTACGGTTAGAACCTTCACCACCTACTATAATGTCTAAGGTAAAATCTTCCATTGCAGAATAAAGAATTTCTTCAACAAATCTAGGTATACGATGAATCTCATCGATAAATAATACATCTCCTTCTTCTAAAGAAGACAAAATAGCTGCTAAGTCACCAGATTTTTCAATGGTAGGCCCTGATGCAGTTTTTATATTAGCATTCATTTCATTTGCAATAACATATGACAAGGTTGTTTTTCCAAGGCCAGGAGGACCATAAAGAAGAACATGATCAAGAGCTTCGCCACGCATTTTAGCAGCTTCCATAAAAACTTTTATATTTTCTTTTATATCTTTCTGACCAATATACTCATCAATTGTCTTTGGCCTAATTGAAGTCTCAAAACCATCTTCTTTAAGTTTATCTGCCGTTATTAATCTATCATTCATAATTTTGAATCCTTTCTATGTAATCTTTAAATTCTAACCAATTATTTACCCTAAAACCTTCCTTATCCAGGTTTAATGACCCAGAATATATCACCACTTTGTAACCACTACTAGTAAGTTCATAATAAACGTCATAATCATCATCTAGCATAATATCAAGGTTAAGTTTTTCAAACAGCTTTAATTTACTATCATGTCCAAAATACACCCCATTATATTTAATACCATGTTTATTTAAATAATCCTTCGTTCTTTTTTCAATATTATCAACGAGTTTGTTAGCCCTAGCTGTTATAAAAAATATTTCGTTATTTAAAAATAGCTCATTTATAACATTTACAGCATTATCTTCCAAAGGACACTCATCAAACACTTCTTTTTCATGCAATCCAGTAAATTTATATTGCTCCCACTTATTTAAATCGTACATACTTTTACCATTATTTTCTCTTTTATATATTTCATTAGCCATAAACGAAGTTTTACAGATAGTATTATCTATATCTATACCTATTCTCATAAACTACCTCAAAAGAAGTTTTAAAGCTTCTTTAACCTGGTTTTCTAGCTTTTCATCAGAATTAATATTTGGTAATATTTTTTTAATATCAGCTGGTTTATAGCCTAACGATTTAAGAGTCTCAGTAAGTTCGGTAAAATCCTTTTTATCACTAGAGATAGTAACTGCTAATTTCCCTTTTAAATCTAGTATTATTTGCCTTGCAACCTTATCACCAATTTTTGGAAACTTTTTTAAATAATTAACATTTCCAGTTTCAATAGCTTCATAAATACTATCCATATTATCTCCAGTAAGCATTGGAAGAGCCATTTTACAACCTAATCCCTTAACACTTATAAGTTTTAAAAATAAATTTTTATCTTCTAAAGTTTTAAAACCGTATAAAGTATTTTCATCTTCTCTTATTTGCTGATATAAATATATAGTTGTTTCTTCTCCTAATTTATAAGAATATGGATTAGAAACATATATTAAGTACCCTATTTTATTATTTTCTATTACAATGTAATTTACCTCAATAATAGTAACAACGCCTTTTATATAAGAATACATAACAAACCTCCTTATATTTACATAAAACATTTTAACACGAACAATTGTTTTTGTAAATCTATTTCAAATATATTAATTAATAAAAAAAGACATATCTTTATGTCTCCAATTATTTTGAAATTAAACTTTTATTTTCTAATTTTTATTCCGATTAGCGCTAAGAAAAAGATTGGCTGGAAAACAGCTTCCATAGAAACCATTTTATCAACAAAGCTAACTAACCAAGATTCTTTATATTTTGGAGGAGTTATATTAAGTGGAAACATATGTCTTTCAATTATGTTGCTTACTTTTTTATCAGCATATTTAGGAAAATATAGTTTTGTATTTTTTAAAGCTTCACTAGCATGTACGAAACCATGTTTTTTAAAAAAAGGTCTTTTCTCTTTATTTTCCTGCCAAGGCTTATCATAAAAATCATGAAGCAAACTTCCAATTGCAACACTTCTATAATCCTTCATTCCTAATTTTTTTGATATTAAATAAGAAATCTTTGAAACTTTAAGAGAATGATCATAAACAGTTATTTTCCCGTGGTGTTTATAATTTTTTCTTTTTTTAAATTCTTCACTTTCTAAAATTTCTTTAACAATTTCGTAATATTCAAAATCCATACAAACACTCCTTTATTCCTCTTATGTAAGTTTATCACCAAAAATGTTTTTTTACAATATTATTTTATAAAAAAATAGCTCTCTAAAAAGCTATTATATGATATGCTAATCATTCTTTATAATCACAGGCAGAACACTTTATTTCATTTTCTTTTGTCTTTACTAAAAGGCTATTACATTCTGGACATAACTTTCCGGTAGGCTTATCCCAAACCGCAACCTTACATTTTGGAAAATTACCACAGCCATAAAATACTTTACCCTTTTTAGTTTTTCTCTCAACAATCTTACCGCCACATTTAGGGCAATCACAAACTTCTACTACTTCTTTTTTTTCTTTTGGTTTAATATACTTACACTCTGGATATCCAGAACATGCTTCAAACTTACCATATTTACCTGTTTTTATAACCATTGGTTTTCCGCAGTTTGGGCACATCTCTCCAGTTTGCTCATCTTCTTTTTTCTCCATGTTATCAAATGCGTTTTTCACCTCAGGCTCAAAATCTTTGTAAAAATCTTCTAACACCTTATACCATACCTCTTTTCCATCCGCAACATCGTCTAAATCCTTTTCCATTTTAGCCGTATATTCTACATTTATTAAATCACTAAAATACTCTTGTAATTTATCTGTTGTTTCAATACCTATTTCAGTAGGAAATAATTTTTTATCATTTATTTTAACATATCCTCTTTGGGTTAATGTATCAATCGTTTTTGCATAGGTACTAGGTCTTCCTATCCCTAATTCTTCCATTTCCTTTATAAGTTTTGCTTCGGTATATCTTGCTGGTGGTTTAGTAAAGTGTTGCTCTTTTAAAACTTCGTTTGCTTTTAGTTTTTTTAAAGCAGTATATTCTGGAAGAATTTTATCAGTGTTAGACTCAAACTTAGAATATACTTTTAAATAACCATCAAATTTAAGGGTTTGTCCGGTTGCTTTAAACGTATAAAGATTGTTTTCAAGTAATAAAGTAGCTTGATTTACCTTTGCTTCTTTCATAAGAGAAGCAAGAGCTCTATAATAAATCATTTCATATAATTTATATTCTTCTTTAGATAAATAAGATTTTAGACTTTCTGGAGTTCTATTTATGCTAGATGGTCTTATCGCTTCGTGCGCATCTTGAACGTTTTCTGTCTTTTTACTTTTCTTTACTACACCAACGTACTCTTTACCATAATTTTCTTCAATATATGCATAAGTACTTTTGATAAATTCATCAGATAACCTAACGGAATCCGTTCTCATATAGGTAATTAAACCTATAGTGTCTTCTCCTATATCAATACCTTCATATAATTTTTGAGCAATTTGCATGGTTTTTTTAGCAGTAAAACCTAATTTATTAGATGCTTCCTGCTGCATCGTACTAGTTATAAAAGGCATCTTAGATTGCTTACTTTTTAGCTTTTTATCAAATGACTTAACTGCAAAAGTATCTGATAAAGATTCTATTACTTTATTAGCATCACTTTCTGTTTTAAGTTCTATTTTTTTATCTTTATAGCTATCTAATTCGGCTTCAAATCCATCAAATAAGGAAGTAATAGTCCAGTACTCTTCTTCTTTAAAAGCCTCTATTTCTCTTTCTTTTTCTACTATTAATTTAAGCGCTACTGACTGAACCCTACCAGCAGATTTTCCTCCTGTTTTAGATTGCATTAATTTACTTAACCTAAAACCAATAATTCTATCTAGTATTCTTCTAGTTTCCTGAGAATGAACTAGATCATCATCTATTTTTCTAGCATGATCAAAAGCATTTACAACTACGTTTTTAGTTATTTCGTTAAAGACAACCCTATCATAATCTTCATCTTTAAGGTCTAATGCATCTTTAAGGTGCCAAGAAATAGCTTCTCCCTCACGGTCAGGGTCGGTTGCAAGATATACTTTTTTAGCTTTACTAGCTTCTTTTTTTAGTTCCGTTATAACGCTTTTCTTACCCTTAATAGCAACATATTTCGGCTCGAAATGATTTTCTAAATCAACACCAAAACCATATTTACCAGAAGTTGATAAATCTCTTATATGTCCCTTACTTGAAACAACTTTATAGTTACTACCTAAATACTTTTCAATCGCTTTAGTTTTTGTAGGTGATTCCACTATAACTAAGTTTTTTGCCATAGATCTAACCTCCATTTTACCTTTTTTCTAATAATTTTTTTACCGGTCCATAAGTCTTTCGGTATCCGTTAATTATACCATATTTATTTAATAATTCAATGTGTTTTTTTGTCGGATAACCTTTATGTTTAGCAAATTGATACTCTGGATGTTTGATATCTTCCTCATACATTATTCTATCCCTAGTTACTTTTGCTATTACTGATGCAGCTGCTATGGTAATACTTTTAGCATCTCCCTTTATAATAGACTGGTTAGGAATATCAGTAAATCCTTTTAAAGGCATAGCATCAGTTATTATATAATCAGGTTTTAACTTTAAAGACTTAGTTGCCCTAAGCATTCCTTGCCTAGATGCTTCATAAATATTTATTTCATCAATTTCTTCTGAAGATACTATGGAAATACCTACCGCTAAAGCATTCTCCATAATAATAGGATAATATTCTTCCCTTTTCTTTTCTGTTAGCTTTTTAGAATCATTAAGTCCTTCTAAAACAAAATCATGCGGAAGGATTACCGAAGCTGCAACAACTGGACCATAAAGAGGTCCTCGTCCCGCTTCATCACATCCCGCTACGCGCTCATACCCTTTATTCCAAAGTTCTTTTTCATACTTATATAGATTTTCCATAATTATTCTTTTCTTTTTCTTTCTTTAAACATTTAAAATACCAGCCTAAAGCACATACGCTAACACGATATTCTAATTTCTCTTTGTTTCTTTCAAAATTTTCATCTTTGAAATATAATTTAACTAAGTTTTCAAAGTTAGGTCTAATCTCATTGTTTTTATATAATTCACCACGGTAATCTGATGAAAATTCATCATCACCCATTACTAAAGCATTATACGAAATTGGAGATCTATTATAATTAATCCCAGAATTCAAGTACTGATTTCTAAGAAAAATCCTTAAGTAAAAATTATAGTTAATTCCTCTTTTCCTAAGAGCAGCATCACTTAATAATCCCGTTAACATCCAAGTATAAGCTATATTTAATATTTCATGATCAGGTTTATCTAATAAACCCATATTATTTATTATTAGCTTATTGATTGATAGTTGCGGTAAATCTGCGTACCCAAAAACCTTATATATTGCATCCATCTTTTTTATTATTTCTTCATCTGTCTTTTTATTATAATTATTTTTTTGTAAAGCGACTATTTCTTCAATATCAAAGTTTTTGCTTTCCAAATATTCAATAAAATTCAAAGTCATTTATTTCACCTCTTCAAAAGTCACTTTTCCTAACTTTCCCTCTCTTAAATCCTTTATTATTAAATTAGAAACTTTATCAAAATCTACTTCTCCGCCAGATATAATGCATCCTCTTTTTCTGCCTATAATTTCATAAGTAGGAATAACATCATCAATATCAAAATCAGTAATACCATATCTTTCTTTTAAATTATCTTTATATTTTTTAAATAAAGTATCTAAAACGTAACATGCCACTTTACCAATAGGTAATATTTCTTGCTTAATAGCAGAAAAACTAGCTAAATTATAAGCTCCTTTTTCATCTTCTAGCTTAGGCCATAAAATACCAGGAGAATCTAAAAGTTCTATGTCTTTATTAATTCTTATCCATGAAAGATTTTTAGTAACTCCTGGTTTATCTCCGGTTACTGCTGCTTTTTTTCCAACTAGTCTATTTATAAGTGTTGATTTACCTACGTTTGGTATACCTATTATTAAAGCCCTGTACGCTCTAGATTTTAAACCTTTATCAACTCTTTTTTTATTTAAATCTGCTAACAATTCATTTGTTACCTTGATAATTTTATCAGTTCCTTTGATATTAATCAAGTCTGCCAAAACAACTTTGTAACCTTCTTCTTCATATTTTCTAACCCATTCATTAGTCTTATTTAAATCACATAAATCACTTTTTGTCATTACTAAAATTCTAGGTTTATCTTTTACTAAATCATTTATATCTTTAATCTTAGAAGACTTAGGTATTCTTGCATCGACAACTTCATATATAATATCGACCATCCCAATATTTTCTTTAATTTGTCTTCTAGCTTTAGCCATATGACCTGGGAACCAATTAATATTGGTATTTGTTGGTATTTTTTCATTATTCATCGTAATCACTTCCTCATAAATCTACTAAATTATATCATACTTTTCTGGAAAAAGAAAAACTTATCTTTTCACTTTGTATTTTAGTTGAATATAAGAATTGTCTAATTGACTACATTCAATAAGTTCCAATGCTTTTAATTTATTTAATTCTTCTGAATGACTAATTGCCTCTCCATCGATCAAAGTAGATACATCTTTACCTCCAACTAATAATGGAGCAATTACTATATTTACGTAGTCAATTAAATCATCTCGTAAAAATAGTCCATTAAGACTTCCACCGGATTGAATTGTTAATCTTTCCGCATGATATTTACTATATAAATCTTCTAATAATTTTGTTAAGTTTAATTCCTCATAATATAAAATATCTAGATTATCATATTTCTCTATTAAAGAGTATGCAATATGACTTTTATTTGTAGTAACTAATATTAATTTTTCTACCCAATTGCATATATATTCAATTCCATTTTCATTTAAATGCGGTTTGTTATCAATAATCACAAAGCTTATATCAACTTTATTATGATATTCATTTCTATCATTTACACCAATTTTAGCCATGACTCTACCAGTATTTAGTGAAAAATCATCCGTTGTAGATTCTATTTCATAATACTGATGTAATCCTTCTTTCACACCATCAATTTGACACCAATCTTTGTCGGCATCTAATTCATCCGTATTACCACTACTGATCTTACCGTCAAGAGATTCTAACATAAATAGAGTTGTTATTGGTCTTTTTTGTTGCTTTTCTTTTTTAAAACTTCCTTCTTCATTTGCC
Source organism: uncultured bacterium (assembly GCA_949285875.1). Classification (GTDB taxonomy): domain Bacteria; phylum Bacillota_I; class Bacilli_A; order RF39; family UBA660; genus Aphodocola. The sequence goes on from CASDZZ010000026.1 coordinate 17,658, forward strand.
ATTATTATCACTTCCATTCTCTATCATTTTCATTTCATTAAGAAAGTTATCAAAATCAGATTTATATAACTTATCTTGTTTTGTTTTAAATTTATCATATTCTAGGATTTCTTGTCCATTAAATTGCAAAAATGAATTTAATTTTTCTACCCAATCCTTCATCGTCATTGCATTATGATTTTCTGCTTGTAATTCTGCATAATCTAAATACATAGTAACAATTCTATTTAAATCTTTTAATTCTTTCTCATTTAAATAGTTTTTTGCAATATCAACATCATATCTATATATTGGACCATTAGGTGAATTTTTCCAATTAGTTAAACCCATATGTTCTTTATTAGAATCAACTCTATTATATATAATTTCAGCTGCTGTTTGGCCAGTTATTGCATAGTGCAGCTTATTCTGTACGGTCTTAAAAAATTCTTTTGTTATTTCTGAATCTTTGTCATAATCAACACTACATGAAGAATATATATCGGTGATTTTTTGATAAAACCTTCTCTCGCTAGAGCGAATATTTCTAATACGCTCTAACATTTCTTCAAAATAATCTTCACCGAAAATAAACTTCGGATTTTTTAATCTTTCATCATCCATAACAAACCCTTTAATCATATATTCTCTTAAAACTTTTGTTGCCCAAATTCTAAAATTTGTTATACCCAACTGCAATAATCATATCTAAATTATATATCTTTACAGGTTTTTTAGAATGATCAACGTCGGCTTTTCCGACGGTGTTATTTTCGGTAAGTTCACCACTATTTAATATATTATTGATGTGTTCAGTTATTGTACTTCTTCCCACACCAAATAATTCTGCAATTAAATTTTGAGTTAGCCATATATCATTATTTATTAACATTACACTAACTTTAACATCATTGTTTGAATCTCTATATATTAAAAAATCATGATTTGTTATTTGTTTTTCAGCCATTTATTATTCTCCTTTCTCATCAAAATATTATGGGGTTAACCTTGTGGTATCAACTAAAAACAAATACCCAATTTTTAACTATTTTTGATTGCTTTTTATTATTTTTTACTGTTTTTTTGAAAAAACATGCAAAATCCAGATGCTCACAAACCCTTTATTTATAAGGATTTCTTGGAGAGGTTAAATAAATTGGTATCAAGCATTGAATTGGATTATTATTCATTTTCATCACTTCATCATAAATCTATTATATTATATCATGTTTTTACTCAAAGAAAAAAGTAGATACAAATCTACTCTATAAATTGTAATTTATTAATCAAATTGAGTTTGCCAGTTTTTATCTTTATATGCTTTAAAGCACATTTCTATCTGCTCTTTATTTGTTTTTTCTATTGCAAGATTACTAGGCAACTCATTTAATGAAAAATATTTTATTTCTGTAGTTTCTATATTTTCCTTAAATTCTCCTCCTACAATGTCACATAATATAAATACTTTGCATATTCCATAAGCATATATTGGTTTATTATGTTTATTTCTGTCTTGAATGGCAATTACTTTTATTGTATTTACATCTAATCCAGTCTCTTCCTTTACTTCTTTTATTGTATTTGATTTAACACTTTCCAAAACATCACACCACCCACCAGGTAATGACCAAGTTCCATTATTTTCATGAGTTAATAATATTTTATTATTTTTGAATATAGCTGCTCTTGTATCGATTTTAGGTGTCTGGTATCCTGTTTCATTACAGAATAAATCTTTTACTTTTTCTATACTTAAATCTGTTTTTTCTGCCAACATTTCTGCTGATATTTCTCTTAATCTTTCATATCTTTCTATATCATATACATTATTTGTATATGCAAGCCCAGATTGTGCTAAACTTTGAATTTCTATCGCCCATTTTAACCACTTTTCCATCAATATTCATCTCCATAAATTACTATTTATCTATTTCTTCTAATAATAAATCAAAATCTGATTTATATAATTTATCTTGTTTTACTCTATATTTTTCAAATTCTGTCAACGCTTTGTCACAAGCTATTTCATGTGAAATTTTTCTAGCATCTTTTAAAACATCTAAATCATCAGCAAGCAAAAATTTATCAATAATATAACCTTTTTTTGAAAATTCTTTTAAAACATAAGTAGCCCATCTTCTAAACTGAGCTGCTCTATCATAATTAACTCTATATCCAATAGAAATAACCACGTCGAGATTATAATATTGAACATTTCTTTTTACTTCTCTATTCCCTTCTCTTTGAACTAGTAAGAATTTCTTACTAGTTGAATTTTAATCTAATTTATTAGTGTTATATATTTCATTAATGTACATCGTAATATTATTTCAAGTTGTATCAAAAAAATTTTCTTGTGTTAGTAACAAAAACCATCTTCAAATCTAGCTTAAATCCATTTACTATGCTTCTGTCTTTCAGATATTAAAAAAACTTTGCATTACTACTTCTAATCTTTAAATCTTTTACCACAACTTTACCTTTAAATATAATATAGAAGTTAATCTTGCGGTATCACAAAAAAAGAAATAACCGGTTTTTTATTTAATGAAAAAGCGATTTTTATATTGATAATTTGTTAATTCATTTCGTATATATTCTATTTTATCAGGAACTGTATGAAACTGTTGTAACTGTTTATCAATTTGTTCTAAATTGACAGTATGTTCATCTTTTTCATAACAGTAATCGTCAATATTAAGGGTTTCACTATCTCTTTCTTGTTCTAAATCATAATCGTTTGTAGACTTATGCCCACCATAAAAAACATTACTTCTGATTTTCTTCACTGGATTTCCAGCATATGTAGTATTTGAAGAAAGTTTTTTTCCACTGACAACAGAATTACCACCAACAATTGCTCCCGAACCAATCACCGTATTTTTTAAAAGCAAGACATTTTGACCAATCCATACATGATCTCCAACTAAAATACTTTTACTAAAATTTAATCTTTTTTTCGTTTTTGTATCATAAATCAAATGAGGATCTGCCGTTCTAAAATAACAACCAAAGGAAAGTAAACACTGATTTCCAATTATAACATTTTTTCTTTCTGTAGCGTATATATAAGAAGTTTTATTTAACCAACAATCCTTTCCCAAATAAAATACAGAATCGTTTCCAACTCGAATATCAACAGAAAATGGATATGAATTCTCATCAAAATAAATTAATGAATGATTTCCCATAAAACGAATTCTACAATTCTCTAGTCGTATCTTACCAACACAATATAAAACATTACC
>CASDZZ010000027.1 GCA_949285875.1 uncultured bacterium
TTTGGAAGTTTTTTCCTTATTTTTGTATAAAAAAAGTGAATCTGTGGATAACACATTTTCACTTTTTCTTTTCCTTGTTAAATTTTACCGGAACTCAAAGACTAAAAATTAAAAAAACTAATTAAAGTATCTCCTTAATTAGTTTTAATCGTCAAATTTTGGTGTTGAAACATCCCTTAATTTTTCTTCTAAGTTTTGCTTTTCATAATTATTAGGTAATGTTATTTTAATCTTATTATACTTTTTATTATTTAAATTGAAGTTTGGAAAAAAACTATTTAATTGGGAAGATACTACATCAGCTAATCCTAATAATTCAGCTACTATCAAATAATCCCCCCATAAATTTAATTCCTCTAATTTTTTCTGATCAAAAGTAGTAAAATTTCTAATAAAGTTTGTGAAACCATTTATTTGATTTATGTATTCATAATATTTATCAGATAAGATTTGTTTATTATCTTGCAAACTTTCACTATTGGTAACCTGCATATTTAAATTATCTTCTGCAGTAATATTTATATCTATTTTTATTTTTATTTTTAGTTTTAATTTATCCAAAAAGATTTTATAAGCAAAGTAGTTCTTCTTGAACCATTTTGCAAATTCACCTGTCTCCAAAACATTGTTTTTAGAAATTCTTTTTATATACTCATACAATTCTTTTTCAAGTTCGTCTTGCATTAATATATTGTCATAAAAATAAATTGTTGCATCATTTTTATTAAAAATTCCTTTCCTAGGAACAATTTTTACTTTATTTTCTTTTAACCATTTTAGTATGAAGGCTTTAATTAAGTTATAATCTTTTTCAACTGGAAGGTAAGTTTGTGCAAAATAATATATAAAAAATAAATTATTATTACAAGGAATTTCACGGTAGTTATAATTTTTATCAACTTGATTATATGAATCTAGTTTAGAAGAATCATTTTGTTCAAGACCTGCACTACTAACTGTTTTAGATATGGAAAACTTTATAGCATCTTGATTATTACTATCCTGAATTAAGTTAAATTTAACATTATATTTTTTTTCAAAATTTTCTATTTCCTGTGGATTTTTATTTTGCATAAGCATCATAGCTTCTGAAGCAATTTTTTTCGTCTCAGGACTAACAGTTGTTTTTAAATCTTCCTTATTTTTTATGACAATTTGTTTTTCATCTTGCATGTTATTACCCCTCACCACTAACTCTTATACTTTTATTATATCACTTTATTTAGTACATCATATATTTTATAATATTAGTTTACTTTATTTTACAAAAAAACATACGAGTATAAACCTGTATGTTTTTTTATTATCTTGAGAATGGTAATAAAGCTATCATTCTTGCTCTTTTAATTTGTTGAGCAATATATCTTTGGTGCTTAGAGCAAGCCCCAGTTACTCTTCTTGGTAAAATTTTACCCTTTTCATTTATATACTTTCTTAAAATTTCTGGATTTTTATAATCTATTGTTTTACCTGAGCAAATAGGACATACTTTTTTCTTTTTTCTAAAAAATTCAGCCACTTATAATTCCTCCTATCTTATTTAAAATGCAATATCATCATCGCTAATTTCTATACTATTTCCAAAATCAGCAAAAACATCATCAGATACATTAGTTTCTGCTACGTCGCTCTTACTTTGAAAATCAGCAGGTGTCAAACCATCCTCCTGAACAGACTGGCTGTTATTTTGAGAATTTCTTGAATCTAGAAATTGTACACGATCAGCTACAACTTCAGTCACATAAACTCTTTTACCATCTTTATCGTCATAAGTTCTGGTTTGAATTCTACCATCTACCGCAACAAGAGAGCCTTTTGAAACATATTTTTTAATATTTTCAGCTTGCTTCTGAAAAGCAACAATATTAATAAAATCAGTTTCTCTTTGCCCTTGATTATTAGTATATTGTCTATCTATTGCAATCGAAAAATTTACAATTGCAGCATTGCTAGTTGAGTACCTTAATTCAGGATCCCTAGTCAATCTTCCTATTAAAAAAGCTTTATTCATTGTAAATCCTCACTTTATTTTTCTTCTTTTACAATTAAATGTCTAATAATTTCTTCATTAATTGAAGCTAAACGATCAAACTCATTTATAGCCTTAACATCGGTACTTTCAACATTAATTAAGAAATAGTAACCTATCTTGTGACCATTAATTTCATAAGCTAGTTCTTTTTGACCTAATTCTTTTAATGTTACTGTTGATGCACCATTATCTTTTAAAACTTTTTCAAAAGATTGTGCAACCTTTTTTACTGAAGCTTCTTCATTGTTTGGTCTAACAATAAACATAATTTCGTATTTCATACTTTTTCCTCCTCTTCTGGTCTTATTGGCCCTTAAATAAAATTAAGAGCAAGAGAGTAAAAACTTTTTACTCGTCATGTATTATAGCAAAAAAAGAAAATATTGTAAATAATTTATTAATTATTAAATCTAAACAAACAAATATCACCATCTTGCATGATGTATTCCTTGCCTTCACTTCTTAATCTACCGGCTTCTTTACATTCTTTTTCGCCTTTATATTTATACATATCATCAAAACTTATAACCTCAGCCCTAATAAAACCTTTTTCAAAATCTGAATGAATTATACCCGCACAGGAAGGTGCTTTCATTCCTTTTTTAAATGTCCAGGCCCTAACTTCTTTTGGCCCAGCTGTGAAATAAGTTTGTAATCCAAGCAAATGATAAGAAGCTTTAATTAATTTATCTAACCCACTTTCTTCAATACCAAGATCTTTTAGGAAAGCATTTTTTTCTTCTTCTTCAAAGCCACTTAAATCTTCCTCAATCTTTGCACATAAAACAATAACTTCAGCATTATCTTTTTTTGCATATTCTTTTACTTCTTTTACATACTCATTTTCTCTACCCAAATCTGTTTCCTTAATATTAGCAACATATATAATTGGTTTCATAGTTAATAAGTTAAATGGTTTTAAAATTTTCAACTCTTCTTCATCATATTCTAATTTTCTAGCTGGAATATTATTTTCTAATGCTTCTTTTATCTTTTTTAGTAAAGAAACTTCTTTCAAAGCTCCCTTATCCTTAGTTGATATAGCTTTTTTTTCTATTTTTAATAATCTATTATCAACTACTTCTAAATCGCAAAAAATAAATTCAACATCGATAATTTCTATATCTCGTATAGGATTTGTTCCTCCTTCAACATGCGTAATATTTGAATCATCAAAGCAACGTATAACTTCGCATATTGCATCTACATTTCTTATATGTGATAAAAATTTATTTCCTAAACCTTCTCCTTTTGAAGCTCCTTTTACTAAACCAGCAATATCAGTAAATTCAAAAGTTGTTGGAACTAAACTTTTTGGTTTTATAAGATCATTTAAAAAATCCAATCTCTTGTCAGGAACAGTTACTATTCCCACATTAGGTTCAATTGTAGCAAAAGGATAGTTTGCTGCCAAAATATTTTTTTTCGTAATAGCATTAAATAAAGTTGATTTACCAACATTAGGCAAACCCACTATACCAGCAGTTAAAGACATATTAATCACTTTCCCTTTCTTTTGGTATTATAACATTTTAAATATTTAGTGTAAATAAAAATACAGTGCTTAAGCATTACTTTAGGTCTTATTTTTTATTTCTTTATCTTTATTTATATACTTTATTTTATTATCAATATTATAGGAATTTAGATTAATTTGTTTATCATAATAAAATAGTATGATACTGTACTAATTCCTAAGGCAACATTACTAACTTAATAAGTTTCATCTAATTGATTTAACGGTTTAGATTACCTTAATCTTAAATCATAATATTCATTAGCTGAAAGAATTATCCTTATAACCTTCATAGCGCCTAATAGGCCAATTTTACCTACTTTTTTTAAGCAAATTTTCAATTACTTCCTTATTATTCCTTATAAAAATAGTTTCTAAGAGCTTAATAAATTTATCAAAACTCATATAAATACTTACTTTTTTACCAATAACTAAATTATTATAATCATATTTTACTAACTTTAACATAATATCATCATCTGATAATGTCCCATAATTATATAATGAATATCTTGATTTAACTATTTTATCTAATTTAAAAACACCAATTGGTATTAATCTTTTAATAAGCCAATAAGATAATACAAATTAAAAATTTTATTTTACTTATAATTTTAGGTACTTATATATTTTTTTATTTCAATCTCTTTTTTGTGCATGTTGTTAACACTTTTTTAATATCATGACAAATTTAACTAATTATGCAGAACTAAAAAAGTAAAGATTTTACTCTTTACTCTATACTGCAGTATATCCACCATCTACTGTTAAAATAGCACCTGTTACATAACTTGCCTCTTTACTTCCCAAGAAAATTGCCGCAGCATTTAACTCTCCTTGTTTTCCATATCTTCCTAATGGTACGGTAGCTTTCATGTAGTTAGTAAAACTTTCTGTAATTAAAGTTTCATGAGTAAGCTCCGTATCAAAATAACCAGGACAAATCGCATTACAAGTAATATTATATTTTGCAAGTTCTGCTGCAACAGCACGGGTAAAGTTTATTACCCCACCTTTGCTTGTATGATAAGCAACTGTATCCATAGCCATGTTTCCTACCATACCATACATAGATGCTATATTAATTATTCTACCATAATTATTATCTTTCATTATATTAGCAAATGCCCTTGTTACATAAAACAAACTTGTCATATCAGTTTTAATGGTAAAATCCCATTCATCGTCCGTCATGTTTAAAACACCATTATTTTTTGCAGAACCGGCACAATTAACTAAAACGTCTACTTTACCATATTTTTCTTTTACGATTTTTACGGCATTATTAACTGATAAAACATCTGTTACATCGCATTTGATTGGCAAACACTCTACGCCTTCTTTTCTTATTTCATTTGCAACTTCTTCTAGTTTTTCTATACGTCTTGCAGTAATTACTACTGTTGCACCTTGTTTTGCATACCCTTTTGCCATTTGTGCACCTAATCCCGATGATGCTCCAGATACTACAACTACTTGATCCTTATAATCAAACATATATTACCTCCTTACTTAGTTATATTTTTTAAAATAACAGTTTTTGTTCTAGACATTTCTTTTAAAGTAGTCATGATCCCTTCGTTACCAATACCGGAATATTTCCACCCACCAAAAGGTTGTTCAAAAGATCTAAAGAAGCTTGCACCGTTTATAACAAATCCACCACATTCTAATTTTTCACTTACTTTTATTGCTTTGCTTATATCTTTAGTAATAATACACCCAGATAGTCCATAAATAGATTGATTAGCTATTTTAATAGCTTCATCAAGATTATCAAATCCAATAACTGGAATAACTGGACCAAATATTTCCATATCTTTTGCAACTTCCATATCTTTAGTTACATTATCCAAGATAGTTGGCTCATAAAATGCACCTTTGCGATGACCTCCAATTATTATTTTAGCTCCTTCTTTAACTGTTTGGTTAACTTGTTTTTCAACTTCAATAGCAGCATCTTCACTAACAAGGCATCCAATATCTGTATCTTTATCCATTGGATTACCAACCTTCAAAGTTTTTATTTTTTCGGTCATTTTTCTTATAAATTCATCTTTAACTTTATTGTGAACTAAAAATCTTTTAGATGCGCAACATACTTGCCCTGTATTATATAATCTGCCCCATACCGTTTCATTAACAGCTAAATCCACATCTCCATCATCCATTAGGATAAATGCATCATTTCCGCCTAACTCTAATGAACTATGAGCACAATGATCAGCACAATTTTTAGCAGCATCAATCCCTGCAGTGGTGCTTCCAGTTAAACTTACCATTGCAACTTTTTTGTTGCTAGTAAGAGCTTTACCAACTACTGACCCAGAGCCATGAACAACCGATATAACACCAGATGGAGCACCAGCTTTTTCAAGTAATTTAACATATTTTGTTAATGTTAAAGGATTAACTGAAGCAGGTTTTAAAACAACTGAATTACCCATTAATAATGCAGGAGGTACTTTATTAATAAATATATCACTTGGAAAATTAAATGGGATTATTGCAACAACAACACCAAGTGGTTGCTGTATTGTATATTGAATTGTATTTTCTTGTCCTGCTTCTGTACCACGGTATACCATGTTACCATATTCATGTTTTACTTTTTCAACATAACCTAAAACACCTATTTGAATATTATTTATTTCATTATAAGCCTCTTTAATTGGTTTTCCAGTTTCTTTACATAAAGTAGAAGCTAGATCATCTTTGTTTTCGTTTACTAAAGATGCAAACTTAATTAAAACTTCACATCTTTCAATAACTGATTTTTCTTCCCAAGATTTTTGTGCGTTAAAAGCATAATCAATTGCTTTGTCTACCTCTTCTTTTGTTAAGCTTGGAACCGTATCAATAAGTTTACCTGTTGCAGGATTTACAACTTCTATTTTTTTACCACTTTCTGAATCAGTCCATTTTCCGCATATTAAGCTTTTCATATATTCACCTTATTCCTTTCCAAAAGCAGTATATGAAAGTGATAATCCACCAACTGTATTAGATGAGTGATCACCTTGTCCATATTCACCAAACGTAAATACCATTAAGAACTCTATATTTGGAATTACCTTTTTTACCTCAGGATAAATTTTATCTTCGATGTTAGACAATGCAAGTCCAAGTCTTCTTCCTCCACAATGAACCAAGAAACATGATTGTTCATCATTGTCCATCAAATTACTTAATTTTTTTATTGTCTCTTCGTTTGCTTTTAAAATACCTTCTGGTGTATTTGACAACTGAATAACAGCCGTGTTAACCGCTAAATCCGCACCAATATTCATTGATAAATCTTCATTTGCAAACATCGGATGACGTACAGCCGTAACTTTTCCAATAGGATCTTTTACACCTAAAGGAGCACAAATTGTTTCAGTAAGTAAATTATTACCCATTAATTTTTCAATCGGTTTACCAGTCCATTTTGAATAAACTTCTAAAGCTGGTTTGTGATCGATTTCAACAAGTGTTCTTGTACCTTCAATTTTTGTAATAATTCCAGCATTATCAGTTTCATGGTATGCTCCTGTATAAATATTTTGCATTTTGCTATCAGTATAAAATATAGCAATTACACAACCATCAGCAAAAGCATCACCATTATTTAAAATACTCCATTTACCTTCTACTGTATTGTCAGCAGCACTTCCACCAAATACAGGTATATTACCTATAACATCTTGAATTCCTTTTAAATATTCTTCTTCATTTGCTGGAGATGCACTCATAAAGAAGAAATCAGGTTCTTTGTCTTTACCAGTTAATTTAGATATTGCTTCTTTAGCAATTCTTTTACCTATTTCTCTTGGTGATTCTTCTGTTTTTTTACTTCCAGCAGTAACAACTTCAACATCCCCACCAAAAAGCATCATACCAGAGTATCCTGTTTCTTGGTTTAAATATCCGTCTTGAGTACATAAAGCTGCTGACGAAGTACATCCAATAATTGGTACTTCACCTAATACACTTTTTGCACCTTCCATTAATTTTTTTTGATCTTGAACGCAGCTTGTAAAAAATAGTCCAACTTGCGGATTATCTATTACATTCGCCATCTTTGCTGTTTCAATACCAGATTGATATGCGTCCACATTTTCACTATAACCAACTTTTGTTTTTAGCATTATTTCTACCTCCTTTTAAACAAAAATTAATTAACACAAGTACTAACTTCCTTATACTTGGCAGATTGTCCTACCATTTCTATTATAATTTTTAACTTTAGCAGAGTCAATAATCATGGCAAAATTGTACAAATAATTAACACAAAAAAAAGCATATAAATGCTCTTTAAATAGTAGGATATATATTAGGACCTACTGGTAACCCTATTACATACCAACATATTATCATAAATAACCATATAACAGCTATTACTCCAAAATAAGGCAATATAAGCTTATAACAATTCCTTATACTAAAATCACTTTTGTTTTTTGTGTATACTCCGACAAACCCAAGAAAAATTACAAAATATGCAAAGAAAGGAGTTATGCAGTTAGTCACCGAATCGCCTGCTCTAAAAACAAGTTGAGCAAACTCTGGGGCAACATTGGCCTTCATCATTACTAGCATTACATTTGGAGCAAAAATTGACCATTTAGCAACTGAACCTGTTAAAAATAAATTACTAAATAATGAAAAAACAAATAAAATTAAAATTAAAGGTATAAATGAAAAGTTTGTTTGTGCCAAAACATTTGACAAATAAGCAGTTATAATAATACCTAAATTTGTTTCCGTAAAAATTGCATTAAGCTGTGCCGCAAAAAATATCAAAACAAATATGTTTCCAATTTCTTTTAAGTAATCTGCCGAAAAATAAATCATATCTCTAAATTTTTTTATTGTACCAGTTGTAATACCAAAAGCAAAACCTTGTAAAAACATAATTACAGATGCTAAAGTTACTAAACTCGGTAAAAATAAAGCATCACTACTAAATAGCATTTTAGTATATTCTGTTTGTGATTTGTCTAAAAGAAGTCCAATAAATTCATCACCTTCAGAAGGAATAATCATAAGTATAATTGGAATCACTGTAATCAAAGTAATGATTAAAGCAGCTATTAAACCGTGTTTTTCTTTATTTTCTTCAAGAACAATTTCTTCTTCTTCAAAATTATTTTTGCCTATTTTTTTAAGCAATAATTTTTCCGTTACAAAGGCCATAACTGCCGATATTAATATTGCAGCTGCTATTATAAAAAATAAATTACTATTTTGTAGCACCGAATAATCTGGGTCCAATAGCTTTGCACTTGCCTCTGTATAACTCGTCAAATTATAATCTAAAGAAGTTATAAAAAGGCCTGCTCCATGACCTGAAGCTATAGAACAAAATCCTAAAGCTAGTCCTCCCAAAGGATTTCTGTTCATTGAAATAAACAAAATAGCTCCTAAAGGAAGTAATAGAACATAACCAAAATCACTATCAACACTGCATAAAATACAAATTAAAGAATACAAAAAAATAACGATGTATCTTGGTATTTTATTTGTTTTCAAGCATAGTGACTTTAAAAATCCAGACTTTAAAGCAATTCCAAATGATATAGAAACAATTATAAGAGAACCTAATGGCGCAAACTCAGTTAAATTGCTGTAAGCTGAAGTTAATAAAAATTTTAATCCATCCAAGCTTAAAAAAGAATTAACCGCTATTGTTGTTGATTCAACTTCGCCTGCTATTGTTGTTAACTTATCATAAGTAACCTGAACGTTAAGGGCATCTAAGATTCCGCTTAAAAGTATGACTACAATCGACAAATAAATAAAAAACATGACCGGATGAAAAGATTTCTTACTTTTTTTATTCTTCATTTTTTTCCACCTCTAACACCTTCTTAATCTTTTTATTAAAGTCTACCCTAGGAATCATAATCGTTCTTCCACATTTTTCACATTTGATTTTTATGTCAACCCCAACACGAACGATTTTAAATAAATCATTCCCACACGGATGAACTTTTTTTAATTTAACAATTGAACACAAACCATAATCATTTTTCATTATGCACCTGAACCTGTGGGTAAGGTATCTTGATACCATTTTTTTCTAAAGAATTTTTAAATTCTTTTTTCATCATTCTTTCTGCTTCAAAATGTGAAGCTGGTTTGCATTTTCCAACAATCCTAAAAATTACTGATGAATCAGCTAATTCCTGAACTCCCAATATTTCAACGTCCTCTACTAAAACAGGTATTTTCTCTTTTAAAGTAGCAGCTGTAATATTTAATATTTTTTCAACTTTTTCTAATTTAACATCGTAACTTACAGGAATATCTACAACAGCAAGAGTCTTATCCATACTATAATTTATAACTTCAGTTATATTCCTATTTGAAATTATCTTAATTTCTCCTGTATAAGCCTGAAGTCTGGTTGATTTAAGGCCAAAAGCTATTACAGTACCTTGAAAATCTCCTATTTTAACCAAATCTCCAACAGCAAACTGATTTTCAAATAAGATTGAAACTCCTACTAATATATCTTTTAAGATATCTTGAAAAGCTAACCCTATAACCAAGCTCGCTACTCCTAATCCAGTTATTATTGCCATAGTATTAACGCCAAAAATACTAAGTATTGATAAAATAGCAATTACCCATACAACATATTTCACAACATTACATAATAGGCTTCTTACTGTTCTTAATTTTCTTGAATCAAATCCCATTCTTTTTTTGCTAGGATCAAACATTTTTTTTACTATTGTTTGAAGTATTTTATTTATAATAATTGTAACCGCAATAATTATGATTGGCAAATAAACTATTTTTGGTATAAAAATTCCGAATACTTTCATATAAACACATCCTATTCTACTTCTATATTAAGTATTTCAAGAATACGATTCAAATCTTCTTTAGTTGCAAAAGAAATTTTTATTTTACCATTAGTTATTGATACTTTGGTACCTAATTTCTCTTTCATTGTATCCTCTACATATTTATATTCCCTAGTCTTTTTAGGTTTACTTAACGGCATGGTTCTTGCAAATTCTTCTTCTTCAGCCAATTTTTCCAAGTCCCTAACACTTAAATTCTCTGAAACAACTTTGTTAGCTAATTCTTCTATCTGATCATGATTTTCTAATTTACTAAGAACCCTTGCGTGTCCCATAGAAATTTTATTATATAAAACCATGTCTTGAACATTCAAAGGAAGCCTTAATAGTCCTAACATATTTGTGATATGACTTCTTGATTTTCCTAACTTTTTAGCAAGTTCATCTTGCGTTAACCTTAAAGATTCTATTATAGCTTTATAAGCTTTAGCCTCTTCTATTGAAGTTAGATTTTCTCTTTGTAAGTTTTCTAATAGTGCTACCTGCATCATTTCATCATCTGAAAAATCTCTTATTATTGCAGGAATAGTTTTTAAACCAGCTAAGATAGAAGCTTTTACCCTACGCTCACCAGCTATTATGTTATAACCCTTAACAGTCTTTTTTACTATAATAGGCTGAAAAACCCCATGTTCCTTTATTGAATCTGACAAATCTTTTAAAGCTTCATCATCAAAAACTTTTCTAGGCTGATAAGGATTGCTTCTAAGTTCACTTAATTCTACTTCAACTATTTGATCTTTTGGAGTTTCAGCAACTATCTCTTTCTCAACTTTATCAAAATCTAAAACTTCTGTATTAAATAGTTGTTCTAACCCCATACCTAGTGCTCTTCTTTTACTATTTTCTTCCTTCATTTTGTTCAATAACCTCCTTAGCTAAATTCAAATAAGCCTCAGTTCCTCTACTCATTGGATCATATGCAACAATTGGTTTCCCATGAGAAGGAGCCTCTGTAAGTCTTATTAATCTTGGAATAAGTGTATTGTATACTCTTTCTTTAAAAAATCCCCTTATTTCTTCAACAACTTCTAAACCTAAATTTGTTCTGGAATCCAGCATAGTTAATAAAACCCCTTCTATTTCCAGAGTTGGATTTAATTTTCTCTGAGCTAACATTATAGAATTCAAAAGTTGCATTATACCTTCCAAAGCAAAAAATTCACATTGTACAGGAATCAAAACAGAATTTGCTGCTGAAAGTGCGTTTGTAGTTAATAATCCTAAAGAAGGTGGGCAATCAATTATTATAAAATCAAACTTATCAACAATTGGTTGTAAAGCTAACTTTAGTTGAAGATTCTTCTGGAAAGTAGGATCCAGTTTTGATTTTTCTATTAATTCTATATCAGCGCCAGCCAAATTTATGGTAGCTGGAATAATGTATAAATTTTTAAAATTAGTTCTTATTATAGCCTCTTGGGCAGTACACCTACCAAGAAGTAAATCATAAATACTTTTATTAACATCACCTTTGTTAATTCCTACTCCTGTTGAAGCATTCCCCTGCGGATCTAAATCAATCAATAATGCCTTTTTATTTTGAACGCCCAAAGAAGCAGCTAAATTTATACTAGTAGTAGTCTTTCCAACGCCACCTTTTTGATTAACTAACGCTATAACTTTTCCCATGTTGACACTTCCCCTCAATACTTACGCATTATATACTAATATTTATATTTTATCAAAAAACACTTTCTTTTTAAAGACTTTTCTAATCTTTTTTAATTTTGATTATTTTTCTTTTATTTTTTCTGCAAATTCTTTTATCTTTCTGAAGCGATGATTTAAACAAGATTTACTTATTTTAGAATTAGTTTCTTTACTTATTATTTCACTTAATTCCAGCAAAGAAGACTCAGGATACTTAATTCGATATTCAGCACTTTCCTTTAACTTTTCATCTAAAAGTTCATACATATTACTTTCTTTTATAAAATTTATTTCAGAAATTAGTTTATTAGAAGTGTTTAAGGTTCTTTCCACATTTGCTTGTTCACAGTTATTTATCCTGTTAGTCATATTAACTTTTTCCCTAAACACTCTAATTTCTTCATAATACATAACACCATTATAAGCTCTTATTAATCTTAAAAAATCACTTATTTTTTCCGCTTCTTTTATATATATCATATATCCTTTTTTTCTATGCAAAATTTTGCTATTTAATTTGTTTTCATTTAACAATTCATTTAAAAAAGTAGCATATTCTGTATTATTAATTAAAAATTCCAAATGATATCTAGATGTTTTAGGATCATTTAAACTTCCACTTACTAAAAATACGCCCCTTAAAAAAGCTCTTCTTAATTCGTCGTCAGAAAGAAGAGTTTCACTAGGAATCATACGTAATTCATTTTTTTCGGTTATTATTCCTAAGTCTCTTAAGACTTTTAGGGTATCTCTTTTTAGTTCTAAAACATATATCTCATTTTTTTTAAAATTATAATTTTTTCTTAGAGAAATATTTAAATTTATATCATATAAGATTTTGAAAAGCCCAAACATCCTATTAGCTACAAATTTATTTTCAGTCTGAATTTTTATATTGTAAATCTTTATATCAGCAGCTGTTCTAATGATTCCTGACAATTCTGATAAATACTCAGCACGAGTGCATTCCGTTAAACTTATTTCCTTTTTTATCTTACTAGAAAAAGTCATATAAACACATCCTTCTACCATGGTATTATATCAAACAATAGAATCCTTTTCAACATATCCAGGTGTTTTTATATAAAAAAAGCATATTTAATAATGCTTTTTGTTATTTTTTATTTAACTTCTCTATTATTGTATTTGCAGCTATTGCACCTTCACTAGTTGCTGTTACAACTTGATAAAGACTTTTACTTATAATATCACCGCATGCAAAAATTTTTTCGTTACTTGTTTGCATATTATCATTAACAATTAAACCTAATGAATCTCTTTTTAAGCTCAATGTCTTGTAGTATTCATCATTTGCTTCATACCCTATACAAACAAAGATACCTTGTATATTTAATTTCTTTTTATCATCTAGTTCTATTCCTGTTATACCTTCTTCATTAGAAATGATTTTTTTTATCTTACTGTTGTATAAAATTTCAACATTTTTTTTCATCATTATTTCTTCTTGATCTTTTTTTGTAGCTCTTAAAGCGCTTGAACGATTTATTACATAGATTTTCTTTGCCAAATTACTCATGTATCTTGCTGTCTCCATGGCAGTATTTCCACCACCCACAACAGCTATAGATTTATCTTTATAAAGTGCACCATCACATGTAGCACAATAAGAAATACCTTTATTTAAAAATTTGTCTATATCTTCTATTTCTAATTTTCTAGGAATTCTTCCGCTTGCTAAAATTAAAAACTCTGATGTATAACATTCCTTATTAGTTTCAACCATTATCTGTTCATTATAATAATTTATATTTTTAACTTTTTCTATTTTTAGATTTGCTTTCAACTTGGTTAACTGATTATACATATTAAAAGCAAGAGTTGTACCATCATGATCAACAAATCCAGGATAATTATCTATCATGTGAGTTTTATTTAAGTTCCCTCCAGGTGAACTAAATTCTAGCAAAAGACAATTTACACCTGCCCTTAATAAATAGATTGCGGCACTCATTCCAGCAGGTCCTGCACCGACAATAATCACATCATAATTAGAATTTGATTTCATATTCTTCCGCCTTCACATCACTATAATTCTTACATTTTATAAATGTAATTATATAAAGAATTACTCCGATAACAATCATTAGAATAGATATTACTTGTGCCATTTTTAAATTTCCTAGCATAAGACTATCTGTTCTTAGAGATTCAATAAAAAATCTTACCATTCCATACCAAATTAAGTAAAATGAAGTAATATTTCCTAATTTCGTACTTTTCATACTACGAATCGCCAAAATAACTAAAAAGCCTATTAAACAAGCTAAAGACTCATATAAGAAGGTAGGATGATAATAATTACCATTTATATACATTCCTTCTATTATAAAATTTGGTAAATGTAAGTTTTCTAAAAACGTTCTCGAAACTACACCACCATGAGCCTCCATGTTAAAAAAGTTTCCCCATCTTCCTATTGCTTGGGCCAAAATAAGACCGGGAACTGCTATATCGGTCATTTTTAAAACATTTACATTACATTTTTTGCAGTATACAATCAAGGTTATTAAACCAGCGATTATCCCACCATGTATAGCAAGTCCACCATTCCATATTTTTATTATCTCCATTGGAGATTCTGCATAATAATTAAGATTAAAAACAACATAATAAATTCTTGCTCCTATAAAGCCAAAAATCATGCACCAAAAAATCAAATTAACAACAAATTCGTTTGGTATATTATATTTTTGAGCTTCATTATTTATTATTATTGCAGCTAAAATAATACCAATTAAAATACAAATTGAATACCAAGTTATATCAATTGGTCCAATCGTTAAAGCTATTTTATCCATATTATCTCTTACACCTTTCTATTAATGGTTTTATTATAAAGTTTTCCATAATTACATTCATAATACTTATAAATACCGAAACAATAAAAGGCGAAAAAATCCCCGTTAAATAAAAGTGTTTCCCTAATATCAAATTAACTATAAGAAGTATCAACACATTTATTACAAAGTAAAATAATCCTAATGACAAACCTATAAGAGGTAAAGTAATCGTTACTAATAAAGGTTTTACAGTTCTATTTAGTATATATATTATTACGGCTGCTAAAAATCCATATAAAAAATTTTCAACATATAAAGATCTAAATAAATTAGAAGTAATCAATAAAACAATTGCATAACCAACCATATAAATTAACCACTCTATAAATAAGTTTAATCTATAATCCAAAGGTTTATTATTTTTCTTTTTGTCATTAACAACTATTACTTTCATATAAACTCACATTCCTTTCACTTCGTTCAATGCACACATAGTTATGAAACCTTGAACAAAATTTATTTTATTTATATAATACAACCCTGAAGGA
>CASDZZ010000028.1 GCA_949285875.1 uncultured bacterium
TGTTATGTTGATAGGTTTCTTGGTCTTCATAAATATGATTACTTTGATCCTTACTTAAAATCTATTGTTATTGAATATTCTTCTTTTAATTCTTATCCTGAAGTAGCCAAACATCTTAATGATCTAATTGGCAATAGAATTTCTATTAAAGATAAACAGAAGTATTTTTCTAGACAAACTATTAGAAACATTATTTTAAAATCTAATATTTCTAATGTTAATCTTAAACCTAAATTATATACACCTGATACTTTATACATCATCGCTGATGAAAAATGGATCCCTACTCAAAATAATGACAATAATAAAATAATGGAAAAATCCGTTGTTATCTTTGAAGGTATTAAAAATCATAAACTTTTAAATAAAAGAATCTTCGCCTCTAATGATAAGTCTTTTTTATTTGATTCACTAGACTATATTTTTAACGCTTATGATATAGATAAAATCAAAAATATATTTGTTATGGGAGACGGTGCTAAATGGATTTATAACTTGAAATTTGAATATAAAATTAATTCTCATATTAACGTTACTTTTTGTTTAGATAAATTTCATTTTAAACAGGCTATTCATCATATATGTTTAAATAAAGATTTGGAAGATATTCTTTGTTTTTACGTCCTTAATAATATGAAAAAAGATTTTAAAAAGTGTTGTTTATCTTTAACTCAAGTCTTTCCAAATAGGAAGGATACTATAGAAAATAAACATAATTACATTTTAAATAATTGGAATAACATCAACAACTTATATTCTTATAATTTAAGTTGTCCTATGGAATCTCAAATATCTCATAACATCGCTGTTTTATTTACCTCTAGACCTAAAGCTTATTCTGTTAATATGATTAATAAATTAATTGAAATCAGACTTCACTATAAAAATAATGATAATTTAAAAGAGTTATACTTAAATAACTTTAATTCAAGTACAACTCTTACTCTCGATAATCATTCTCTTAACTTCAATATTTTTGATAAATTTCAATCGTATAACTATTTAAATAATTTGATTTTTAATCCTACATTTTAACTTTTTCTATTATTTTTCCCAAAACTCTTTACATTAACAAGATGTAAGAAAACACCTTTATTCATAATAATATGTTCCATATTTACTTCTTTGTTTTGGCATTTTATTTATGACTACCCCTGCAACTTTAGCTCCAACATTTTGTAATGCTTTCTTAGTTGATTCCAAATCAGTTATATCAGTATAACCATGGCTACAAACTATAATAGTTTTATCAACTATTTTAGAAAGAATTAAAGAATCTGGAAGACCATTTACAGGCACAGCGTCCAAAATTATAAATTCAAATACTTTTTTTAAATCACCCAGAACCTTCTTAAACTTAGGTGAAGAAAGTAATTCTGAAGGGTTCGGTGGAACAGTACCTCTTGGCATAACGTATAAATTTTTTATATCTGTCTTTTGAATAAATTCCTCATACCCTATATATTCATCATGATTAGCAATTAAATTAGAAAGTCCTCTTTTATTAGAAACTTCAAAAATCTTATGAGTTCTACCTAGTCTCATATCACAGTCTATTATTAAAACCTTCTTATCATTTTGTGCAAAAGCTATAGCTAAATTACTACTTATAAAACTTTTTCCTTCACCTGGAACAGAACTAGTTATCATAATTGTTTTTAACTTTTCATCTATTGCAGAAAATTCAAGGTTAGTACGAATTGTTCTAATATCTTCACTTATTGTAGATTTGGGTCTTTTTTGTACAATTAATTCATCTTTCATATTACTTTTTTCCCTTCTTAAATTCTTGAACCGTTCCTAAGATTGGAAGTCCTATTTTACTTTCTACCTGTTCTACAGTCTTAATAGTTCTATCAAAATAAAATATTATAAATACTATCGTACTTCCCAATACTAATCCTGCTAATAAAAATATAATTGATTGTTTTAATACATTTATATTAGAAGCTTTTGTAGCTGCCTCAGCTTTATCAAGTACATTTACATTAGATATGTTATATAATTCAGGTATTTCTTTAGAAAATACGCTTGCTATTTCATTTGCTATATCTTTAGCAATATCTTTATCTGTATCAGAAACCTCTATCTTGATTATTTGGGTATCTAATACTGCTGTTACCTTTATATTATTATATAATTCTTCATATTTGTAATCCAAACTTAGATTATTACAAACCTGATTTAAAACTCTTTTACTTTTTATTATTTCAGAATAAGTACTTACTAAGTTTTGATTTAATGATAAATCATTATTCGTTAATGAAGAATCACTAGAATGTTCACTAATAAGAACTATTGTTGTTGAAGAACTATATTTAGGCACTTGTATAAAAATTCCATATAAGCAACCTATTATTCCAACCACTAGCGTAACTAAAATAATTAAAGATAATTTTGACTTAAAATAATTTAACATTTCCTTTATATCTATCGTTTCCAAAATACTTCCTCCTTATAATCCTAATTGGGCAAAAGTTTTCCCACTTATCATTCCTTTAATTGTATAACTTGCTTTGTCCACTGTTTTTAAATCAGGATCCATTACATAAAGTAATGAGTTACTCATAGAATACGTATAATTTTTTGCTCCACTACCATCTAAATTTAGGTTTTTAACATCCCAATCTGGCACTTCATTTATCTGCAACTTTATAAATTCCTTAATCATATCATTAGTAACATTAGTTTCAAAGTTGTTTTCCAAACTAGCTATAATACTATTATATTTAGTTAAAATAGCTGCCGAACTTTGCATTTTTTCTATAATAGCTTTTATAACAGCTTCCTGGTTTTCTCCGCGATGCCTATCACCACTTGCATAACTTTTTCTTTCCCTTGCAAATCTCAAAGCACATTTACCATCTAAATGATTATTTCCCTCTTTAATATTACAAAAACTTAAATCTTGATCAGAATATACATCAATTCCACCTATTATATCAACGAGATTAACAACCGTATCAAAGTTTACTCTAGCATAATAATCTATATCTATACCCAATAAATCATTAATCGTGTTAATGGACATATCTATTCCGTACAAACCAGCATGGGTAAGTTTATCTTTATATCCTGTAGTACCATGCAACCTTACATAGTAATCCCTAGGTATTGAAGTAAGAAGTATATCCCTATTATTAGGATTTACTGTAACAACTATATTAACATCACTTCTACTTACCTTAGAAATTTTTCCCGCCGTATCTATTCCGCTTATATATAGTATAAAAGGCTCTTTAGTAATATCTTTTTTTGCAACTGAATCATCATTAGTAATCTTTTTAGGAATAGAAATAGTATAAATTACCTTAACTTTATCTTCAAAATTAGGATCTTCTTCACTAATCAAATATTCTTTAATATCACTTATCAATATAGAACTTATTTTTCCTTCATATAAATCACTAATTAATTCTTTACTATCTGTATACTTTTTTTCATTAAAATTGATATTTATTTTTTTTAGAACATTATCATCTAAATTTTCTATCGTACCAATCTCTTTATTCTTTAAATCCTCTATTTTTTTATAATCCGAATCCTTAAGAGTCATAACATAATAGTAATCAAACTTTTCTTTATTTTCTTTTCCAAAACCATCAATAAAACTAGCCATTGGTTTCAAATAATAAATTCCAATCAAGTTTACTATCATCAAAATAAATAAAATTAAATAACCTAGAACTTTTAATATCTTTTTCTTGACAAGGTTTGTTAATAAAATTCCAATTACTAGTAAAATTAAAAATATCAAAAGTAACATAAAAATATATCTATTTGATAACAAATTCAAATTATATATTAGGTAAGAAAAAAACGAAAATAAAATTACCGAAAAAAAACTTAAAAGAATGTTAACTATCTTCATATGACCACCTATTTTTAATTATATCATAATTTATTTTTAAATACTACAAAACCAAACAAAAGCGTACATGAAAAAACAAAAGATTTACTTTTGCTTTTTCATCTTCATATAAACAACATCAATAGCTAAAGCACCTATTAGCAAAAATAATATAAAAATCCAAGATAATTTTCCTTCATTACTACTTTCTGCTTTTTTATTTTCTTTATCAACAGTATTTTTAGATACCGCTTCTTCCTTAACTTTTTTTCTATTTACCGTTATCTCATAAATTCTTTTTTCTTCAGTTTCTGAAATAACGGTAATCTTAATAACATTCTTTCCTTCTTTTAACTTTTGACTGGAAATTTCTACGGTTGAAGATGAATCTTCTTTTACCGGAACTAAGTCAAGTTCCTCTACTTCATTTTCTACTTCTACTTCATACTTCAAAGTTTCTTTATTAAAATTTAAATTAACTATATTAGAAGTAATATTACTTAAATAATTATTATTTGATTTTTCGTTTGAAACTGTCACTTTAACTTGCGTATTAGAAAGAGGAACTTCTTTATCTAAGGTTAAAGTTGCATTAGCTATTCTAATATAACCACTCGTTCCAAGCTTTGCTTCTTCTTTAGCTTTAATAGTAACGCTTCCTATAACAGTTCCTGATTTAACAGGCTTTTTACTGGTTAATTTATAGATACTCCCACTAACATCACGAGTAAAATCTTCACTAAAATCAACTGAATAAAAGGTTATTTGAGAAGAAGTAGTAATCATACTCATATTTACTTCATTAAAATCAGCTTCAGATTCTACAACAATATTTACTTTCTTAGTTTCACCTGGTGAAACATTAATAGCTTCATCTTCAAAATAAATTTTATTTTCAGCCTTAACTATATTAGGAAAGATAACAAGTACTAAACAAGTAAATAAAATTAATAAATTCTTTTTCATCGTATCACCATAACTTAATTATATCATTACAAATATTATTAATCAATATATTAAACTCCCATAGTAAGTGTTTCAGGTAGTGTCGAAGCTCCATCTATTACAATTCCTTGTCCTGTTATATAGCTTGATTCCGAACTAACTAAAAATGCTGCTAATTCTCCAAGCTCTTCAATTGTTCCTAATCTCTTCATAGGAATAGCACCAGCGATTCCATCAACAACACTTTGAGGATTTAAAGGATTAGATTGTTTTGCCATTTTTTCTACCATAGGTGTCATAATATATCCTGGAAGAATAGCATTTACCCTTATGTTATCTTTAACTAATTCTATCGCAAGACCTTTAGTAAATCCCATAATGGCTGCTTTTGTAGTAGCATAAGCAACTTCTCCGCTATCCGCAACCATAGTTCCTGTAACACTAGATAGATTAACAATTGAACCTCCATTAGACTTTTTTAGCATAGGCAAGAAAGCTTTAGTAACATTCCAAGCTCCCTTAATATTTATATCAAAATGTTTATCCCTAAGTTCTAATGACATATTCTCAAAACTATCTAAAATACATACTCCTGCATTATTTACAATTGCATCAATTTTTTCATATTTTTCTTTTATTTGCTTAGATATTTCCATAATCTTGTTATTATCACTAATGTCAACTAAATAACCATCAACTAAATAACCTTTATCGTTAAATTCTTTAACAACATTTGAAAGTTCTTTGGCGTAATCTAAAATAATTACCTTAGCTCCATATTTTAGAAAAACTTTAACAATTCCTAAACCGTTGCCCATTGCTCCACCTGTAACAACTATAGTTTTTCCTTCTAATTTCATAATTTATCCCTCCTATTTTATCATTATAAAAACTATCTCTACTAATATAATACCATACTAATTAGCATTTTACTAATACCTTTTATAATGTAACTTTTAATCAAAAAATTGGCTTTTTAAAACTCCCATTCCTAAACATATTTTTCTATTATTAATCAGCATTTTTTTTAACTCTTTTTGCAGAAAAGTTTTCTCTTCTAATTTTTCAAAATTAATATCTTTAGTAATTCCAAAAACAAAATTTAATATATCCTTCTTGCAATCTTCTCCCTCAGTTATTTCAAATAACTTTTGAAATCTTAAAATATTTGAAGCTTTTGGCAAAATATTTTTAATATCTTTACTTAATAACCAAGAACAACAGTAATATTTTAATTTTTCTAATTTGAAATATTTTCTTATTTCTATGCTTGACCTTTTTATTGATTTTATTGCTTCATCTATATTTAGTCTTTCTTGCTTTGGTATATGGATTTTTAAACAAAATTCTTTCTTATTATTAACAGGGTTAACACTAGTTAGCTCAAACTGAAGATTACCAACCTCTATTATTTTAAAATTAACAAAAATACTTCCCCAAATCATTTGAGAAATTCTTATTCCTTCTAACTTTCTTACGTATATATCATCAGTTAAAGCTTGTTTTACCCTTTTTTTATTAATCGCCACCTGAGATTCATCTATATTGTTTTTTCTAATAACTTCCTTATGAATAATAAAACCACTAAGAAGCAAAATATTAGTTACAAAAGGATGAATTTTTTTTCCAAAAAGCTCTTCTACATCTTTAACTTTCCATAATCTTATAAGCTCATCATCCCTACTTTTATACAGTATATCAAAAATATTTTGCATTCTTTGTTTTAAAGCATCATTACTATTAATAAAATTTAAGCACTCTTTACACTTATTAATATAAACCATATCTTTTATTTCATAAAAATTTAAAGCTTCTTTAATTTTGTTAAAACAAGTGATTAAAGCATATTTTTCCTTTTTAGTATCCATGCTATTACTCCTGCTATTACAAATGAAACAACTATAATTATTATAAAACTAATGCTACTTTCACCAGCCTTACCAAGTGGAACATTCATTCCCAAAAAAGAAGCTATCATGGTAGGAACAGAAAAAACAATTGTTATTCCAGCTAAAAATTTCATTACATCATTTAAATTATTGGAAATTATGGTTGCATAGGTATCAGTCATACTAGTTAAAATTTCTCTATAAATAGTAGCCATTTCAATTGCTTGTTTATTTTCTATTATTGCATCCTCAAGTAAATCTTTATCTTCATCATATAAAGTAATTAAATTTCCTCTCGAAAGCTTTTCCAATACCACATCATTTGCTTTTAAAGAAGTATAAAAATAAACTAATGTTTTCTCGATATTTAATAAATTAACTAATTGTTTGTTATTAGTTGATTTATATAAAGTTTTTTCTTTACTATTTATATCATCATCAATATCTTTAAGTTCTTTTTGATAAAGACCTGCTAATCTAGTTAAAATTTGTATAACAAACTTAATTTTTTTATTAACATTTAAATCTTTTATCTTATTTTCTTTAAAATCTGATAAAAGTTGATTGTCTTTTAAAGATATTGTAATAAAATGATTCTCACTAATTATCAAACCTATTGGATAAGTATTATACTTATGTTTATGATTATTATCGGTGATATAAGGTGTATCAATTACAATCAAAATTCCTTTATTTCCAACTTCTATTCTAGGAAGCTCATCATCATCTAATAATTTTGTAAGTAATTCTTCTTCTATACCTGTTTCTGTAACAACTTTTTTTATTTCTTCTTCTGTTGGAGAAGTAAGCTCTATCCAGCTATTTGGAACTATTGCTTTTACTTCCTTTAATTTTTCCATATTATTAGTAAATATTTTTAACATAACCCTTCTTCCTTTCCTCTTTCTATCGCTAAATTAGCAAGCAAAATAGCATCTTCCTTAGTTTTTGTAGTAGCTAAAAATAAATTTTTATGGCAAAAAATTGCAGTTTTAACACCAGTTTCTTTTTGCAAAGCCTCATTTTGTAAACCGCCCCAAGAACTTGGGAAATCAAGCCTTGTTTCTTTTGTTTGCAAACTCTTTACAATAGTATGAATGCCATAACCACCCCTGTTAGAAGGCGTTATTACAAACTTTATCTTACTAGCTTTAGGATTATCATTATTTAATATTCCTTCTTTATAAGGTAAATAGTTATCTAAAATTAATATAGGTCCGTTTTGTTTTTCTACCTCTTTTTCAACTAATAATTTAGCTTGATATTTAGAGATAGCACTTTTAATTTCTCTTTCAAAAATATTATCTGCAAAATAGCAAGCTTTTAAAAAACAAGAATCATAATCTTTTTTTTCATCCCACAAAGGATTAAAATTCGCTATTAAACTATCCAAATTTTTCAAAGGATATTTAGACGTCACCTCAGGAAATTGTCCATTATCTATAGCATCAATTTGCTGTACAAATTCTTTATCTATATATTCTGATAAATAATTGATATCAGTAAGATTTAAACTATTTAAATATTCTTTTCCAAATTCCTTCCACAAAAGCCCAAAAGAGGCATATTTAATACCATTTTTTCTTTTTTTATCAAAATTTGATTGATGATGATCAAATTTACCAAAACCAATATCATAAACAAGCTTGTTTGAAATATCTAAATTTTCTACATTAATAAGCCTTATTAATTTTAATTTATTATGTAACTTACTTAAAAATATCGTTGAAAAAACATCATCAGCATGAAAAGTGCCACCATGTGTAACAAAATCTGCTTTTGTTAATCTTTTTACTAATTTAATATTCATAATAATCTCCTTTATAAAAAATACGTAAAAACAGCTCCTTGTTTAACATCAAAGGATAAGAAATCTGTATTATTACCATAACCTTTTATAATAAAATTAAGCGCTCTTATACTTGCATGATGACTTACAACCAATATAGTTTTGTCTTTATAATTTTCTTTTAAGTAATCTAAAAAATTATTTATTCTTGCAAATAAATCCTTTATCTTTTCCACTCCATAATCCCCACTATTTTTATCATAATTCCAAAAATTTAATCTATCATAAAGAGAGTAATCCTTACCTTCTAAATCTCCCAAGCCACGTTCTGTAAGACGTGCGTCTGTAACTATCTTACATTTATTATTAACAATAATCGAAGCAGTTTCTAGAGTTCTTTTAAGTGGTGAACAAAAACAAATATCAAAATTTATACTAGAAAGTTTATCTTTTAGATTTTGAGCTTGATTTTTTCCAATTTCATTAATTGGAACATCTATCTTACCTTGCATTTTAGATAATTTATTCCAATCAGTTTGACCATGTCTAACTATATATAATCTCATATTCTCACCATATAAATTTTAGCACATTTTAATCTATAAAAAAAGTAATATAAATAAAAAATAGATTACATTTAATCAATGAATCTATTTTAATCATTTAATTTGTACTTAACTAAAATCAAAGTTAACAAATTCAAATTTATAGTAAAATTCTCTTTCCCTATTCTGAAGTTCATATGTTACCTTCACCTCTACTCTTTCAATACCCATTAAATTTAAAAAATGATGATTTGTAGTAAGTGAAATTTCACATTGCTCTCCTGGTCTTATAGTCGTGTTAGAAAGGGTTGCATTAGCAGATTTTAGAAAATTCTGTGGATTATGAGTAATTGTAGTTGTAATTTTACCATTTTTATAATCTAGCACCGTTGGGTTTGTAAAAGCAATATTATATATAGTAGTACCTTTAGTAACCCACATACCAGTATTTTTTCTAAAACGAACAGTATAGACATTTCCCTCCCAACTATCATTATAAAAATCAAGAAAGTTTTTGTGCTGAACTTCTTTAACCCAAGTTCCATCTCCAAGTAATACCGGAGTATTTGGAAGAGCCGTTCCATCATAATATGGGGCTTTACCTACCTTACCGCCTAATGAAAGAGTATCAGAAAATGCAGCGTATCCAATTGATAGTGTAGCAATATATATTATAAGTATTACGTTAAGTATTTTAAATGTCTTATTTTTTTTAAAATTTCTCATAAAAACCTACTTTCGTTAATAATTATATCATTTAAATTTAAATAAGTTAAGTCTTATTTTAAAACTAAAGCTGTATCATATAAATTATTATTAATTTTTATATAAACTGAATAAGCTCCGCTTAACCCTTCTTTATTTACATATTTTGTAACACTAATACCATTTTTATTTTCTTCTTCGGTAAATAAATCAACACATAAAGCTGTATATGGTTTTTTTGTCACTGGAAAATCATACACAAGTTGTTTTAAATTACTATATAAAATTATTTCTACTTTATCTTCTTTTTTAAACCTTCCATTAACTACTAATCTATCTTTTTCTTCAGTTATATTTATTTCATGAGATTTATACTTCTCATCCATTTTTATAGCATTTAAAATAGGTCCAAATTTTACGTTTGAAATTTCAGTTTCACCTAGACTTCCTAATTCTTTGCTATTTTTAAATTCATAATTTTTATTAGAAACATATAAACTCATTTTTTCAGTGCGATAATTATTAGTAGGTAAAACAATTTCAAATATCACCTCATTGTTAAGTAACTCGACCGTATCAGATACAAGCTTATCAGCGCCTCCTAATCCAGCAGGATAGTTAGAATTTTTTCCATCTTTATAAACTATACCTCCAGAATGAACTATATAATGATTTTCTTTTAAATAATCTACATCAGAAATATAAGGTGAGTAAAATGAGCTTCCTCTTTCTTTTCCGTATTCCCAAACTTGCTCAATAGTCATTTTATCCGTATCTATTTTATACATTACACCCCTAGTATAACTTTTTTCTGCAGGAACATACTCTTCTTTTATTTTTGACTTATTATTACCATTATCAAGAATAAAAACATATCCTTCTGGCGTTATCATTGCGGCATGCTGACTCCACTGCCATTCAAAATTATCTCCAACAGGAGTGAAAAAATATTTTTGATATTCTTCATCCCAATTAGTAGAATCACCTATTATCCAATTAAGCTTGCCAGTTTTATAATCTATATTTATAACAGCATCCTTATGCCTACCTGATAAAGTTATAGAATTAGTATTTTTATCATACCAAACAGAATTATTATGGAACCAATCATAACTAGACCAATTTTCACTTTGACCATCTTCCATCTTTAAAACATCTTTTAAATCGAATTTTCTTATTATTTTTCCAGTCTTTCTATCCATTTCAACAACATAATCTTCAACCGTACCAGACTCATTATTAAAATCATCACTAGCTATTAAAAAGTTTCCATTTTCCATCTCATAATAGTCATGATGATATCCACCTTCTAAACTATACTCGTTATATATCTTACCCAATAAGTCTATCTCATATAAGCCTGTCATATAGTAAGGTGGATTAACTAATCTTTCTGTGCTAACTAATAAATTACCATTTTTTAGCCTATCTATCTTCCATAGGGCATAATTAGTTAGATACCACCTAACATCACCATTTATATCATAAGCACATGTATAACCTTTACTAGAAGGGGTAAAAAAGTATAAATCATTATTTAGTTTATTTTTATCAGCATATACCTTCTCAGGTAATATAAAATCTTCTGGTAACTTATCTGTTTTTATTTTTAATTCTTTTACTACTTCACCACATTTTATCGTTATAATATTTTCATAATCAGGATAAAGGCCATAAATTGGTAAAATATGTTTTTTAGATTTTTCGAATTCCTGTGTAAAAGTAGAAAGTTCATCTTTTCCCTTTATAGTTACTATTGGAGAAATTTCCTTATCCGTATCAAAAATTACTAATGCTGCCAAAGGCGAATTTCCATAAGGATTTAAAATAACATTAGGATTATTTAAATCAAAATCTACCGTTTTAATTTTATTTTCTAATAAGGTTTGCTCTTCTATCATACTTTTTACATACTTTATATTTTCTTTATTAGTTGATGGTTTATTTAAAATTAAAAATACAGTTACTATTAATAAAATAATAAAAATTATTATCAACATAAATAATTTCTTTTTTGCTTTATTTAATTTATTTTTCATTTCAATCACCTACTATATTAATTTTAATACTATTATTTACTAAAATCAACAATGATAATTAACTAGCCTTGTTATTTAATTCTTCAAACATTTTTGCCATTGTATCACTATTATGAGTAAGTTTCTTTATAGTTAGTTCTTCAGCTTTATTATTAGCTAATCTTAAATTATTTTCACTAGATAAAAGTGCCTCTTTAGTTTTTTGCAAATGGTCAATTGTTTTATCGATTTCATCAATAGCTTTTTTAAATCTTTCACTTGCTAATCTATAATTTCTTGCAAAACCTTCTTTAAATGTTTTCATATTTTCTTCAAAATGAGATATATCAATATTTTGATTCTTTACCAATTTTAATTCTTTTTTATACTGTAAAGAATTCATAGCTAAATTTCTTATTAATGTAATTAATGGTATAAAAAACTGTGGTCTTATAACATACATTTTCTCATATTTATAAGACATATCAACAATTCCTGTATTATATAACTCATTATCTGTTTCAAGTAAAGAAACCAAAACAGCATATTCACATTTTTTCTCATTTCTATCTCTATTTAATTCCTTTAAAAAATCTTCATTTTTATGCTTAGTCGAAGTTTTATCAGCCTCATTTTTCATTTCAAACATAATAGATACTATTTGCGTCCCCTCATCATCATAATCTTTAAATATAAAATCACCTTTAGATCCTGTTTTCACATCATTATCTTTTTCGAAATAAGCATTTTTAAATAAAGGTCTTAATTTATTAAATTCATTACTACAATGCTGTTCTAACGACTCTCCTATCATCTTAGTAGATTGCTTAGCTTTAAAATCTCGGTAATATGCTATCTGTTCATCCTTACTTTTTAATTTTTCTTCATACCCTTCTTTCAGATTCTTTTCCTTTATCAGAAATTCGCTTGCACTTAATTTTAATCTACTATTTAAATCATCAATTTCTTTTTCTTTAGTTGTTACAGCTTCTCTTATTTTTAAATTATTTTCTGTTTCTTTAATTTTAATTTGATTTTTTAGTTCCATAATTTCTAATGAACTTTTGTTTAACTTTTCCTTATACTCACTTTCAATCTTTACTAAAATTTGTTCTTCTCTTCGTTTTAATTCACCTTTTAAATTATTTATTTCTAAATCTTTTTTGTTTAAAATTCCCGTCATCTTACTTTCAAAATTTGCTTCTGCAAGCTTAACTGCATTTTCTTTATCTTGTTTTAATTTTTCATCTAGTTTTTTTAATTCACTTTCAAATTCTTTATTTCTTACCTGTTTTAAAATAGAATCATAATCCGTTTCATCTATTCTGAAAATAGTTTTACATTTTGGACATTTAATTTCATTCATAATTATCCCCTCCATTTTCTCTAATAATCAGCTTTTTTATTCAACATTTAAATTTATCAATAACCTAACTATTCTAATAATTTATGTAATTAATATTATTATAGCATACTTAAAAATGTGAAAGAAACTGTTATTAAAAAAAACTTTATAATATTAATTTGATGTGAACCCCATTTAGGAGACATCAAATAAAAAACTAGATAAAAATCAAGGGCGAACGATAGTCTCGTTCATCTGGACCCTTGATTTTTATTATGT
>CASDZZ010000029.1 GCA_949285875.1 uncultured bacterium
TTTGGAAGTTTTTTCCTTATTTTTGTATAAAAAAAGTGAATCTGTGGATAACACATTTTCACTTTTTCTTTTCCTTGTTAAATTTTACCGGAACTCAAAAAATAAGGTTTTTAACTTGTGTTGTTAATCGTCTATTTTTTAAGAATTTATTTTTAATTTTAATTAACTGCATATTTGTTAGTATTTAATTGTACAGTTTTAGTATTAATAATAGTTTTTATTGCTAAAAATATTTTTTTTTGTTAAAATAAACAATAGTAAAATAAGGAGGTAGTGAATGTGAAAAAAAATGTTAAAGGTTTTACGTTAATTGAACTATTGGCAGTTATCGTGGTGCTTGCAGTAATTATGGTTATTGCAACACAACAAATAAATTCAGTAATAAAGAAAAATACTGCAGATTCTTTTAAAAGCTCTCTTGATGTGGTAGCTAAGCAAGCAAAAACTTTTTACGCTGCAGAAGGAATGGATCCAACTGAAAACGAGCTTAGAGAACTTATTGACTATAATGAAAATGAGTATCAAATAACGTATGGTCAGGAAAATAAAAAAATTTGTGTTGAAGCTACTGAGGAAGGAAAATTTGGCAATGTAAAGCAAGAAGATTTTGGAAAAATAGAGTTTGAAAAAAATGAAGAAACAGGAAATTATTCTTCAACATCCAAAGATGGAAACTATTCTTATGAGGCTTCGAGTGAAAGTAGTGGTCCAAAACTTTGTTTGAAGTTTTCAGATGGAATGGTTGTTTCTATTGATGAAGAAAATGAAAATACTGAAAGCTCCTTTTCTGATGATTCTTGGGAAACTATAGCTAATAATATAAATTCAGGAGTTTATAAAGTGGGTGATACTAAAGAAGTCGATTTAGGAACATATGGCAAACATACAGTAAGAGTTGCAAATACTTCAACTCCATCAGAATGTTCAACTGAAGGCTTTTCTCAAACCGCATGTGGTTTTGTAATTGAGTTTGCAGATATAGTTACTGAGAGTGTTATGAATTCTCAAGAAAGTGGAATCAAACATTCTGATGGGTGGCCAGCCAGTCAATTACATGATTTAATAAATAATTCTATATATAACGCTTTACCTGATGATTTAAAAAATGTAATAAAAACCACTAAAGTTGTTTCTGGACACGTAAATAATGATCAAGAAAATTTTGTTTCTTATGATAAATTATATCTTTTTTCGATTAAAGAAATTTATGGTATTAGAGCTATTATGGAAGCTTTGAATCCTACTATATCTTCCGATACAGCAGAAGATAATACTCGACAGTTAGATTTTTACAAAGGTAAAACTTTAAGCTCACAAAATAGCTGGGAATTTGTTTTAAAGTATAAAAATGGTTCAACAGTGCCTTGGTGGAGTCGTGTGCCTCTTGTATATGATGTATTAGATCACGACGGTTTCCTTTTAGCGGGAGGAGATAAGGGCGGTTGGGGTTACTATGCTTCCTCAATTTCTTTTGGAGTTTCACCTGCTTTTCGTATTGGTTAATATTGATTTTGTTTTAAGACTTATTTTTATAAGTCTTTTTTATGTGCATCAAAATTTTAAATATTTAAAACGTATGAAAAAAATGATGAAAAATATCATTTTTTGTGTTAAAATATTAACATATGGTAGGAGGCTATGTTATGGGCACTGGTTTATATGTTGGCACGATTGTTTTAGTAGTTATAGTGTTAATAGTGGGAACTTATTTAATATTTAAAAGTAAACAGAAAAAGAAATTAAATAATATAATTAATAATTTAGAAAAAGAAAAAAATCTTTTAATCAATGTGCCTGTACTTAATGAATTAAGTAAAGTTGAAGCACTAGTTAAAAATAATAAGTTAGAGGATAAATATAAAAATTGGAAATTAAAATTTGAATTAATTGAAAAAGAAACTATACCAGAAATAAATGATATGTTAATTGAACTTGATTTTATGGTAGAAAAAGAAAAAAAAGAAAAAGTTTACCAAGGAATTACCGAAATAGAAATAAAGTTATATGAAGTTAAAGCTAAGGTTAAATCTATTTTATCTGAAATAAAGGAAATAACTTCTAGCGAAGAAAAAAATCGTGCAACTATAATAAAGTTAAAATCTATATATAGAAAATTAAAGAAAAAGTTTGAAGATACTAAGCCAGATTATGAAGAAACGGTAAAGACAATTGAATTGCAATTTGAAACAATAGAAAGACGTTTTGAAGAATTCGAAGAAGTAATGGAAAAACAGGATTACGAAGAAGTTATTTATGTAGTTAAAGGGTTAACCGAAATGGTTGAACATATGCAAATTGTAATTGATGAAATTCCTGAAATAATGTTAATGGGTAAAAGTCTTATACCTAAAAGAACAGAAGATGTTTCGTCTGAATATATTAAACTTACAAGAGAGGGTTACCAATTAGATTATTTAAATGTAGAGTATAATATCGTAGAAACTGAAAAAAAAGTAAATGCTATTTTTGACAGGGTAAGAGTTTTAAATTTAGAGGATGTAACTTTTGAACTTAAGACAATTTTAGAGTATTTTGATTCTTTATTTAATGATTTTGAAACAGAAAAACTTACGAGAAAATATTATGAAGAAGGGTTAGCTAGTTTTAAGAAAAAAGTTAACCATATAAGTAAGCTTTTAGATGCAGCTTCAAATAAGGTTCCTGAAATGAAAAAGCAGTATAATTTGACAGATGATATGCTTTATTCAATAGAGCAGTTTAAACTGCAATTTAATGCTATATTGGAAGATTATGAAAAGTTAGAGAATTTAGATCGTAACCATTCATTTCCTTTTTCTAAACTTAATCAAGAATTAGAAATAATATCACTTAAACTTTCTAAATTACAAGAAAAATTAAATAATTTATTACAGCGAGTAGGTAATTTAAAAGATGATGAAGAAAGAGCTAGAGGACAGCTTGAGGATATTAAGATACTTTTAAAACAATCTAAGTATCAAATAAGAAAAAATAGGCTTCCTGTGATACCAGAAAACTATTATATTGAGCTAAGAGAAGCTAGTGATGCAATAAAAGAAATTCAAAAAGAGTTGTCTAAAAAACCAATTGATGTTGAGACTTTAAATGTTAGGGTTGATACTGCAAGAGATCTTGTTTTTAAACTTCATAATACTACTAGCGAGATGATAAAAATGGCTCTACTAAGTGAGTATGCAATTGTGTATGGAAATAGGTACCGTTCTTCTAAAGCATATATTAATGATGGCTTAATTAAAGCAGAAAAACTATTTTTTAACGGAGATTATAAAAAGTCATTGGAGATTAGCATAAATACTTTAGATACTGTAGAACCTGGAATTCATAAGAAAATCTTAGACTATAATAAATAGTTTTAAGGAGGAATTATATGAGAGAGTGGCTTTTAAAAGACGAAGAAAAAAATAAAGTTGGAAGACCAAAATTAGCTGATTCAAAGACGATGAAGCAAGCTAAAGCATTACTATTTTTTTCTTTTTCTTTATGTGTTGTGCTATCCTTTTGCTTTATAAGTGCTTTAAAAGAGGTAAATCCAGCAAGCTATGCTTACGAACTAACATTTAGTAAGCTCTTAGCGTCTGCTACTAATAAAAATGGCTTTATAGTTAAAATGTATTATGACGATAATGAAGATTATGCAATTAATGTAAAAGTTACAGATGCGGTATATAAATATTCGGGAGATTATAAGTATACTCTTTATTATTTATCTGATGATGAGTGGAAGGAATTTGAAACGAAAACTATAGATAAAGAAAAAAGAGATTTTAATATAAGTATTGAATCATTAAAAAATGAAAATAGGACTTGGAAATTAAAACTTCAAATTA
Source organism: uncultured bacterium (assembly GCA_949285875.1). Lineage (GTDB taxonomy): Bacteria > Bacillota_I > Bacilli_A > RF39 > UBA660 > Aphodocola. The sequence goes on from CASDZZ010000029.1 coordinate 3,828, forward strand.
TAAATGGAGCTAAAATAGAAGAATCATATGCACCTAGTGGTTGGCATTTTGTAAATTCTAAAAATCAAGATGATATGTATGCTTATAAAATTTTTACTGTTAAAGGCTATTATAGTCCGGTTACTTTAAAAGAAATAAAAGAATCTAAAAAGAATAAAGATAAAATTTATTTATTAACTAATAAGAATGCTCCTAGAAAGTTTATTTTAAAAACTCCTAGTAAAGTTAATATCAATGTTAAATATACGGATATAAATGATAAAGAGGTTTGGTTAGTAAAAGGTAAAGAAGTTCAAGATGGATTTACTTTTAGTGTTCCTAATCTAGAAAAGAGTACGAAAGTTAATATTAAAATTTGTTCTAATAGTATTTCAGTAAATGATTTGAAATTATCAAACTGGAGGGATGATAAAAATAATTGTATATCTAATATTTACATTTTAAAACCTGAAAAGAGTTATAAAAATTAAAGAGATATGTTCTCTTTTTTTTATTTCTTCATAGTATTTATTAGGTGATGATATGTTTAAAAAAACAACGAAACTTTTAGGTCTTTTTCTTTTGCTAACTTTAAGTTTCATCTATACAGATAAAGTATTTTCTGGAGTTAGACAAAACGATCCCCTTATGAAGGAAGTTTTAAACTACAAAAAAGATTTTGATAAAAAACCTACCGAGCCTATCATAAGTGAAGATGAGCTTATTTTAGGTTATTCTGGTATCATTGTTAATGAAGAAGAATCTTATAAGAAGATGAAAGATGTAAATAAATTTGATAAAGAAAAAATGGTTTATGAAAAAAAACTTCCTGATATTACAATAACTAAAAATTATGATTATTATATAAAACAAGGTAATCCTTCCAAAAAGGAAGTTGCTTTAGTATTTAAAGTTAAAGATGATACTAATTTAGATACTTTTTTATCAACTGTTGCAAAAAATAATGTTAATGTAACGTTCTTTTTAGACGGAAAATGGTTAGAAGAGAATATTGAAACTGCTTTTTCTATAGTTAACATGCAAAGTGAAATATATAATCTAGGTTATGAAGGAAAGTATACTAAGGAAAATATATCGATTACAAACAATCTTATCGAAAGCATTTCTTTAAAAGATTCAAAATTTTGTTATAATGAAGAAAAAGATGATGATTACAAGAAAATATGTAAGTCTAAAAAGATGTATTCTATAATCCCTTCTTTAAACAACCCTAATGTTACAGATTTAAAAGAAGGGCTTACTAAAGGTGCTATTGTAGCTTATGATTTAGATGAGTTTGATATATCTCAGTTTAAATTAATATTAAATACTATAACTAGTAGAGGTTATAAAGTTCAAAGTTTATCTAATTTGATAAAAGAATCCTAAAAAAAGAAAATTATTTTTCTTTTTTTATTTAAGATTTTGATTTAAAATGTTATAATACTTTCTAGTACAAAGTAGGTGTTATTTATGCATGATAAATTAAAATTATTTTTAGAGAGAATTAAATTACCACAAGAATATTATAATGAATTTTTAAATGGTAAAATTATAAAATTAAAATTAGATTCAACCAGAAGAAATGGAATTTTTGTAATAGAATTAGAAAACCCTCTTAGTAGTAAAGCTTTATCCTATATTAATGAAAATATAAAATCTGGTTTTCCTGATATGGATAGCATGAAAGCCCAGTTTATAATTAAAAATGTAGATTATAATGATGCTTTAAAGTTTTATGATGATGCTATTTTAGAAAGTACCTTAGCAAAACCTATGAAGGAATTATTTAAAGAAAAAGAAATAAAAATAGATGAGAAAACTTTAACCGTTATAATTGATAATGTTGCAGAAGAGACAATTTTTAAAAGTCATCTAGATAGTATATTAAATTATTTTGTAAAAAAGGGTTTTACTGATTTAAAATTTAATTTTATTATTAACGAAGAAAAAGCAAAAAAAGTAAAGGAAGAATTAGAAAAAGAGATAAAGTCTGAACTAGTTGTCAAAGAAAAAAAAGAAAGTCCGGTTTTATTAGGAGAAGAACCAAATGGAAAGATAACGGAAATTAAAGATATTATAACAGAAGATGGAAACGTAACGGTTGAAGCTTATGTTTTTGGAGTAGAAGAGTTTGAGTCTAGCAAGAGTAATTTTAAAATATTAACTTTTAAAATAAGTGATAATACAGATAGTATTTATGCTAAGTATTTTACTAAGGAAGAAGATGTTTTTAAGAAACTTGCAAAATCTATGAAGTCAGGATGGTTTAGGATAAATGGGTATGTTAAACAAGATATTTACGCTAAAGACTTGGTTTTAAATATTCGTAATGTTGTAAAAATACCTTCAAAAGATGTAACTATTTTTGATGATGCTGAAGAAAAAAGAGTTGAGCTTCATGCTCATACCATGATGAGTCAAATGGATGGTTTAACTAAACTTGATTTAGGAAAACATACTTGTGAGCTTGTTACTAATGCTATAAATATGGGATATAAAGGAGTAGCTATCACTGATCACAACGGGTGTCAAGCTTTTCCTATAGCTTATTCCCTTATAAGTTCCTATAATAAAAAAATAGAAGATAAGTCTAAACATTTTAAAGGTTTATATGGAGTTGAACTAACACTTGTTGATGATACCGTAAATATAGTAGTTAGACCTTCTTCGGAAGAATTAGAAGGTAATACTTATGTTGTTTTTGATACGGAGACAACTGGTTTTAATGCTGCTGGTGATGACCAAATGATTGAAATTGGTGCGGTTAAAATTAAAGACGGAAATATTATAGATAGGTTTGATGAATTAATTGATCCTAAAAGACATATCCCAGATAAAATAACTGAGTTGACATGTATTTCAGATGCCATGGTTAGTGGTAAAGATGATGAAAAAACGGTTACCGAAAGATTTTTGAAATGGGCTGGAGATTCACCTATGGTTGCTCATAATGCTAAATTTGATATTTCTTTTATTTCCATGGCTATGAAAAAATATGGTTTAGGAACATTTAACAATACGGTTATTGATACATTGGAATTATCTAGGGCTTTAGATCAAGGTTATTCAAGACATAGTTTGTCAGCCCTTGTTAAAAGATATAATGTTCCTTGGGAAGAAGATGCCCACCATAGAGCTGATTACGATGCTGAAGGAACCGCACATGTTTTTCATAAAATGCTTCAAAAACTAATAGCACAAAACTTTAAAAAGATAAGTGATTTAGAAAAGCTTATTTCAAAAGAAGATATTTATAAGTTTGGTAGAACTTATCATTTTAATGCCATAGCTCTTAACAAAGTTGGTCTTAAAAATTTATTTAAAATTATTTCTTTAGCGAATACTGAATATTTATATAAAACACCTAGAATTTTAAGAAGTAAATTAAATTCATTAAGAGAAGGTTTATTAATTGGAAGCGGGTGTTATGAGTCAGAAGTTTTCTTGGCGGCAAGAAGTAAAGAAGGCCAAGAACTAAATAATATTATTGATTTTTATGATTATGTTGAGGTGCAACCTCCTGAGGTTTACGATCATTTATTGCAGTTAGGAGATTTTAAAGATAAAGAAGAACTGTTAAATCATATTAAGAAAATAATTAACGCTGTTAAAGAGTCAGGAAAAATAATTGTAGCAACTGGGGATGTGCATCACTTTAAAAGAGAAGATAAAATTTATAGAGAGATTATTGTAAATCAAAAAGTTCCAGGTGGCGGAAGGCATCCGCTAGCTAAAAAAGATATAAAAAATATCCCTTCACAGCATTTTAGAACAACCAGTGAAATGTTAGATGACTTTAGCTTTTTGGGTAGTGATTTAGCTTATGAAATAGTCGTAAAAAATACTAATAAGATCTTAGATATGGCCGAAGAAATTGAAGTAATAATAGATACTGGTGGTATTCCTTTTTCTCCTAGAGTAAAAAGTGATGATGGAAAATCTTATCTAGATTGTCCTAGGGTTGTTACGGATTTAGTATACGAAAAAGCGGCTTCTTGGTATGGTAATCCTTTACCTTTAAATATAGAAGAACGTATTGCTATGGAACTTTACGGAAATATAGTTTATAAGATTTGTTATGAAAATTTGAAAAAGGAAAAACCTGATTTAGAGGAAAATACTTTAGTTAAAGAAACATTTTTAAATCTTCATAAAGTAATTGTTGAAGGGCTTGATTCCGTAAAAAAACTTCTTTCAAATTATTTTAAAGAAAACTGGAATGAAGAAGATGGTGAGTGTTCTAAAGAGGCATTGGATAAAAAAATAAATAAAGAGCTTGGTGGAATAATAGGTGGTGGGTTTGATCCTATTTACTTAATTGCGCAAAGGTTAGTTAAACACTCTAATGATGATGGTTATCTAGTTGGTTCTCGTGGTTCGGTAGGTTCTTCCTTTGTTGCTACAATGATGGGAATAACTGAGGTTAATCCTCTTCCAGCTCATTACCGTTGTTTAAAATGCCAACATAGTATTTTTGATTTTGATAATGGTGAACCTTTGGGAAGTGTTTATTCTACAGGTTTTGATTTACCTGATAAAAAATGTCCTTGTTGCGGAGAATTATTATATAAAGATGGACAAGATATGCCTTTTGCAACATTCTTAGGATTTAATGCTGATAAAGTTCCTGATATTGATCTTAACTTTAGTGATTTGAATCAGGCTTCAGCACATGCTTATACTAAAGTTTTGTTTGGTGCTGATAATGTATATAGAGCTGGAACAATTGGTACTGTTGCTGAAAAAACGGCTTATGGATTTGTAAAGGGTTACTTAGAAGAAAAGATGATAAATAAAAGAGCTGCTGAAATAGAAAGGTTAGCAATTGGTTGTACTGGTGTTAAAAGAACAACAGGACAGCATCCGGGTGGTATTGTTGTTATACCCGATTATATGGAAGTATATGATTTCACACCTTTTCAGTTCCCAGCAGAAGATATAACTAACCCTTGGCGTACTACTCATTTTGATTATCATGCTATTGATCAGTGTGTATTAAAGCTTGATATATTAGGACATTCTGACCCAACTCAGTTAAGAATGATTCAAGACCTTACGAAAACGGATATTACAAAAGTTCCGTTAGATGATAAGGATACGATGAGTATTTTTACTTCTACAAAAGCTTTAGGAGTTACAAATGAACAAATTCTTTGTAAAACAGGTACATTAGGAATTCCTGAATTTGGTACTCCTTTTACAATAGGAATGGTAGCTGAAACAAAACCAACTACGTTTGCAGAATTAATTAAAATTTCTGGTTTGTCTCATGGTACCGATGTATGGTTAGGTAATGCTCAAGATTTAATTAAGAATGACATAGTACCATTTAAGGATGTTATAGGTTGTCGTGATGATATAATGGTATACCTTATGTATAAGGGAGTAAAACCTATAAAAGCATTTAAAATAATGGAATTTGTACGTAAAGGAAGAGCTTCTAAAGATCCTGAAACTTGGAAAGAACATATAAAAACAATGCAGGAAGCTAATATTCCTGAATGGTTTATTGATTCTTGTGGAAAGATTAAGTACATGTTCCCTAAAGCTCATGCTGCAGCTTACGTAATAAGTGCTTTTAGAATAGCTTGGTATAAAGTTCATATGCCTGTATATTTTTATGCTTCTTGGCTTACTTCAAAAGCTACAGATGTAGATGTAGAAACGATGATTAAAGGATATGAATCTATTAAAAATAAAATTATAGAAATTCAAAATAAAGGCTATGATGCTTCTAATAAAGAATTAGGACAATTAGAAAGTTTAAAAGTTTGTTTGGAAGCAACCGCTAGAAATATTAAATTTTTACCAGTAGATTTATATAAAAGTGAAGCTACGGTTTGGGCGGTAAAAGATGAAACTTCAATATATCCTCCTTTTTCTGCAATAGATGGTTTAGGTGATACCGTGGCTTTAAAAATTGTTGAAGAAAGAAAAAAAGGTGAATTTATAAGTATTGAGGATTTGCAGGTAAGAGCTAAAGTGTCTTCAACTTTAATAGACAAAATGCGTCTTATGGGAATTCTTAATGACATGCCAGAATCTAGTCAGCTTAGTTTATTTTAGTTTAAAAAGATAAATTTATTTTATCTTTTTTTTATTTATGGTACAATTAAAGAGGTGATTTAGGTGGAATTTTTATATGATGGTAAAACATATCCTATAGAAATTAAAAGAAAAAATAATAAGAATTTATATATTAGGGTAAGAGAAAATAAAGTTATTATTACATGCCCTTTATTTTATACAAAAAGCATGATAGAAAAAGTCATAAAAGAAAATAATGATAGCATTGAAAACATGATAGTTCATCAAATGAAAAGAACTTATAAAGAGCAAAGTGAGAAACATAATTTTTTAGGAAAAACTTTAAACATAGTTTATAAAGATGTAAAAAGACCGCAAGTTAACGGAGATACCATCATAATAAAAGATGAAGAAATGTTATTAAGATGGTATAAAAAGAAAGCTTTAGAAACTTTTCAAATTTATTTAGATGAAGCTTATTATGTATTTGAAGAAAAAATACCTTATCCTAAACTTAAGGTAAGAAGCATGAAAACTAGATGGGGTGTTTGTAATAGAAAAGATAATTCGGTGACTTTAAACTTACAATTAATTTATAAAAGTCATGAATATTTAAATTATGTAATAGTGCATGAACTTTCACATTTTGTGCATTTTGATCATAGCAAAGAGTTTTGGAATACGGTTGAAAAATATTGCCCAGAATATAAGAAAGTAAGAAAGGAACTTAAATAATATTATGGTTATAAATTCATTAGAAAACAAAAAAATAAAAGAATTAAAAAAACTTAAAAATAATAAAGGTATTTACCATGATGACTTTTTTATGGTTGAAGGTGAGCATTTAGTAATAGAGGCTTTACGAGCTAACGTTTTATCTTATGTACTTATAGATGAGGATTATAAGTTTGATTATGATATTGAAAAAGTAGTTGTTAATAAAAAGATTTTAGAGTCTTTATCTTCTTTAAATTCTGTTCCTAGTATCATGGGAGTTTGTAAAAAAATAAAAGAAACAGATAATTTGGGAGATAAGATTATTCTTTTGGATGGAATTCAAGACCCAGGAAATTTAGGAACCATAATAAGAAGTGCTGTTGCTTTTAATTTTGATACGATAGTACTAAGTGATACTTGTGTTAAAAAATATAATGATAAGGTTATTAGAGCTAGTCAGGGAATGTTTTTTAAAGTAAATATAATTACTAGGGATTTGGTTAATTTTATAAAGCTTTTAAAAAAAGAAGATTATAAAGTATATGGTACAAATGTTGTTAATGGTACAAATGTTAAGTTATTAAAGAATAATAAAAAAATTGCTGTGGTTATGGGAAATGAAGGAAAGGGGATTTCTGAAGAAGTTAAAGAAAATATTGATGAAAATATTTATATTGATATGGATAATGCTTGTGAAAGTTTAAATGTAGCTATTGCAGCATCAATAATTATGTATGAGTTAGGAGTTTAGTTATGGAATATTTATTTATAGGGAAATTAGTAAATACACATGGAATTAAGGGTGAAGTTAGAATATTATCTAATTTTAGACATAAAGATAAAGTTTTTGTAAAAGGTTTTAAATTTTATATAGGTAAACAAAAAAAAGAGTATATTGTAGAAACGTATAGGGTTCATAAAAATTTTGATATGGTTGTTTTTAAAGATAATCATGATATAAATTTAATAGAATATTTAAAAGGTTCTTTAGTTTATATAAATAAAGAGGATTTAAAACTTTCGAAAAATGTCTTTTTATCTATTGATTTAGTGGGTTTTAATGTTATAATAAATGATAAAAAGATTGGTGTTATTAGTGAAATTTTAGATACTCCAGCAAATGAAGTATTAGTTTTAGATAATAAACTGATGATACCTTATGTAGATGATTTTATAAAAAAGATTGACAAAGAAAACAAAGAAGTAATTGTTAATGATGTGAAAGGACTTATATCATGAAAATAGATATTTTAACTCTTTTTCCAAATATGTTTAATAGTTTTAAGGAAGAATCAATAATAAAAAGGGCTATTGATGAAGGAAAGGTAACAATTAATACCTGTAATTTTAGGGATTTCTCTAAAAATAAGCATAAGAAAGTAGATGATACACCTTATGGTGGTGGAAATGGCATGGTTCTTATGTGTCAGCCAATTTTTGATGCGGTGGCGTCCATAAAAAAAGAAAAATCTAAAGTAATTCTTCTAAGTCCACAAGGAAGTAAATTTACTCAGGAAAAAGCTTACGAGCTAGCAAAAGAGGAGCATTTAATTTTTATTTGTGGTCATTATGAAGGTTTTGATGAGAGAATTAAAACTATTTGTGATGAAGAAATTTCTATAGGAGATTATGTTTTAACTGGCGGAGAATTACCTGCAATGGTTTTAACTGATGCAGTAGTAAGATTAATACCCGGTGTTATAGAAGAAAAGTCTCATGAAAATGATTCTTTTAATAATGGCCTTTTAGACTATCCAACTTATACTAAACCAAGGAACTATAAGGGGTTGGAAGTGCCTGAAGTTTTACTTTCAGGAGATCATAAAAAAATAGAATCTTGGAGAAAAAATGAACAGCTTAAAATAACAAATGAAAAAAGACCTGATTTACTAAATAAAAAAGTAAAGATTACCAAAGAAGGTTTAAAAAAATCTAAAAATAAGATTAGGATGGATGATGTTAAAAATATTAAAGTTACCGAGGTAAAAAATATAAAGCCAACAGGCAAATTTAAAATCGTAAACGAACAAAAGATAAATGCTATTACTATTTTGAATCCAAAATATATTATTGGATATAAATTAAGAGGAAAGTCAAACGGAAATAATTCTAATAAAATAATAATTGTTAAAAATGAATTTATAAAGAAAATGGTTTTAAAAAATATTCATAAGAAAATGGATATACTAACTTACCGACTTAATGTTGCTTTGCAAAGTGATGATGACGATGTAACCGGAAAGGTACTAGGAGAAGCAGAAATGCTAAAATCAATGATAATTTCTTCTTATGCTAGGTATCTAGGGGGAGAAAACTTAGATAAAATAATAAAGAATATAAATTATTTGGTAAATGAATTTGTAAAGGTAAAAACTATACAATCTACTTATATGAATAAGACAAATAGACGTAGAATGAGTTAAAATAAGAAAATTTGAGTTCCGGTAAAATTTAACAAGGAAAAGAAAAAGTGAAAATGTGTTATCCACAGATTCACTTTTTTTATACAAAAATAAGGAAAAAACTTCC
>CASDZZ010000030.1 GCA_949285875.1 uncultured bacterium
TTTACTAAGAAAAACATCAAAAAATGTGCATTTTCTTTTAAAAATACACATTCAACTTTAAATTGCACTTAATTGTGCACTTTAGATTGATTCAACGTACTTATAAGTATTTCCTATTTTAAATTTCTAAGTATTTTTATTTTTTTAAACTTTTTATATAATTACATAGAGAACTTCCTTTTCTATAGTCGGGTTCAAATGCTGCATCAATAATTTTTTTATTAGTTAAGTTTTTATCTCCTACGTATATAGAAACTCCACCATTTTTATGTACATATTCAAAAGCCGGAATATCAGTAGCACCATCCCCAATATATATAGTTTTAGATATATCTCCTTTAGTAAGCATTTCTATATAGCTAGGCTTATCAGAATCTTTTATTATTTCAGCTTTCAAACAGTCATCTACATATCTTATATTCGTACCTTTTATTTCATCAAAATAGTTAGCTATCCTCGTATTCTTAACAAAAGTTTCTAATCCAGAAGTAACAACAAAGTGATTAAAATCAGAAAAACGTTCAAAAAAACTATCTACCCCATGATTAAAATTAACATCTGTTGCCCCAAAGCTCAATGTTTCGTTGTTAACTGGAATACCTGCTTTTTCCATAAATTTAATAAGCATATCATAATATCTTTCATAAGGATCATGGTTTGATTTTTTTATTTTATTTCCAATAATATTTAGACCATTTAACAAACTACTGGTATTAAATCCTCCCCTTTTTAGGGCTTCCTTCATAATAGGATATATTGGATAACTACTTCTGGTTAAAGTACCATCGAAATCATAAATTATATTTTTCATAAAATCCCCCTATAAATTAATTGGATTAAAATCTATCTCCACTTTAATATTATTATTTCCTTCATAAAACTTTAATATTTCTTTTAAGGAAGAATATAATTTTTCTTCTTTTTTATATTTTAAAATAACCCTAAAGTTATAATAATTATTAACTTTTAAAACACTAGCCATGGAAGGTCCAACAATAGTGGTATTAGCTAAACTTCTTTTTAAATAATTAGCTATTTTCTTTGACTCATTTATTCCTAAATCAAAACTTTTTGAAACTATTTTAACTAAAGTAATAAAACAATATGGTGGGTAATTAAGTTTTTTTCTTATAATCATTTCTTTTTTAAAAAATTCTTTATAATCATGCTTTGCAGCTGCTAAAATACTATAATGCTCTGGATTAAAAGTTTGAATAATAGCTTCTCCTTTTTTTTCATGCCTTCCTGCCCTGCCTATTATTTGATCTAACAAATTAAAGGTGTTTTCACTACTTCTAAAATTAGGAATATTTAAAGAAGAATCAGCATTTATAACACCAACTAGTGTAACATTAGGAAAGTTAAGTCCTTTGGAAATCATCTGGGTTCCTACTAAAATATCATACTTTAAATTATTAAAGTCTTCAATTATTTTAAAATGAGCACCTTTTTTACTTGTAGTATCGGTATCCATTCTTAAAATTCGTGCCCCAGGGAAAAAATCCTTCAAGCTTTCTTCCACTTTTTCCGTTCCCGTTCCTAATAGTTTTATAGACTCTTTATTGCAGCTTGGGCATAAATCTATTTTTTTTGTACCATAGCCACAATAATGACATCTAAGTGTATCTGATGTTTTGTGATAAGTTAAAGTTATATCACAGTTGGGACATTTAAATACAAAACCACAGTTTTGACAAGTTAAGTAATTAGAATAACCCCTCCTATTTAATAATAACATAATTTGCTCTTTTTTTTGTAATCTTTCTTTTATTTTATCAATTAATACTCTAGAAAACAAAATATTTCCGTTTCTGATTTCATTTTTCATATCAACTATATTTACTGAAGGCATTGGTTTTTTGTTTACCCTTTTATCTAGAGATAACAAAGTATAATAACCTTTTAAAGCCCTTGCATAGCTTTCTAAAGTAGGCGTAGCACTTCCTAATAAGACAGGGCAAGAATGTTTTCTTGATCTTTCGACAGCTATATCTAAAGTATTATACCTTGGATTACTTTCCTGTTTATAACTTTCAGAGTGTTCTTCATCAATTATAATTATACCCAAATTAGTTAGTGGAGCAAAAATCGCACTTCTAGCTCCTATTACAACACTTACTTCTTTATTTATTATTCTTCTAAATTCATCATATCTTTCTCCATCTGATAAAGAAGAATGAAGTATTGCTATATCATCAGAAAAAACTCCTTTAAATCTAGCTGTAATTTGAGGTGTTAAACTTATTTCAGGAACCAATATTATAGCTTGCTTTCCCACAGAAACTACTTTTTTTACAACATCAATATATACTTCTGTTTTTCCAGAACCAGTTACCCCATGTAAAAGGATAACGTTACTTTCACCTAACATTTTTTTTACTTTATTACTTACATTATCTTGCGCTTCATTTAAAACTATTTTTTTTGGGTTTTCTTTTACCAAAACATTTCTATATATTTCTTTTTTAAATTCTATAACAATTTTTTTATCAAGCAACTTTTGAAGTGAACTTTTACTCTTTATATCTTTTTTTAGTAACTCTTTTTTCTCCTTTAAATCATTTATTATAGCTAACTGACTTTTAACTTTTACATCAGTAATTTTTTCTTCCTCATTTAATTTTACGTAAGTTAAATACTTTTTTCCTCCATTATTTTTTACTTTAGCTTTTAAAGCTTTTGGGAGCATAGCTTGAAAAGCATATATTAAAGGACATAGGTACTTATTAGAAATAAAATAACCTAATTCAATTAATTCTTCATTTAAAATTCTTTTATCATCTATTATTTCAAGGATATCTTTAGTTTCAAAATCAGTTGGTTTACTAGTATATTTTAATACAAAACCTTGCACTTTTCTATTTAAGAAAGGAACTAAAACCCTTTTACCAATTAAATCAGTTTTTACTACATCTGGCACATGATATGTAAAAGTTATATCATTACTTTTAACCTTAGTTTCAACAAGCACTTCTACATACATGAAATCACCTTCCTTGTTAATCATAATTATATCAAAAAAGAAGACTTTGAAAAAGTCTTCCTTAATTAATAATTAGTAAATTTCTCTTTTATTTCCAGTGTATACCCATCCAGGGATAGAAGTACTAGTTGACCATTTATACTGAGTATCACAAGAAAGATTATAAGATTTTTCTGCATTTATTGTATCACGTACATTAACCGTTCTAACACAAGAAGTACCATTTAACGTATAATCATCAGTACAATAGTAACTCTTTTCTTGAGTTGTTGTTGTTTTAGTACATTTTTTATCTTGCAAAGTGTAGCCTGGATAATCTTCACAAGTATATCTTGTTGTTGAAGTTGTCTTTGCACACTTAGTTGGATCATCAGTTTCATCAGTACCATCAGGACAAGTACATACCTTTACTTTTGTCTTAGCTATACACTTAGTACCACTTAAAGTATAACTTGTATCAGAAGTATTTGGTGGACAGCTATAAGTTGGCTTTTGACATTTATTATTACCTATTGAAGTCGTTCCAGCAGGACATTCATAAGAAGTAACCGTTCTTTTACAATGTCTTTCATCTGATGTTGGTGTACTTCCTGAAGGACACTTATAAGTAGTAGTTGTCTTTGTACACGTTTTCTTTTCTAAATCAAGTTTATAATCTGAACCATATCTATCACAATTATATGTTGTTTCTTTTTTAGTACAAACATTTCCATTTGGAGAAAATCCTGGAGGACATTCCTTCGTTGTTGTCGTAGGTTTTCTACATTTGTCAGTATCATAAGAAGTATATCCTGGATAAGCTGCACAAGAATATTTATAGTCCTCAACTTTCTTTTTATAACGGAAATATTGGTATACCGTATGAGTAGAAACACATGTCAAGCAGTCTAACTCTTCCCACTGTCTTATATATACTAATTTTTCAGAATCATTTTCAAAAGCTAATCCTGGATTTAAAGAATTTAAAGTAGCAGTATATTCCCACTTATAACTAGTTACAATCTTATCAGCCCAAATAATATCATAATTTTGAACGATAATATAATTAGAATTAGTAGTAACTGTTTTATAAGCTGCTCCCTTAACATCATATTTATTAATTTTGTCAGCAGTTATAGTTTGTTCTTTATTAACTTTATTAGCATCTACAACCGTATTAGATTTATTAGCATCAATTGTAGTAGTTTTTTCAGAATCTTTACAACTAGCTGGCACAATTTCTGTATTACTATCTATAATTGCCTTAGCATCTTTAGTATCAGTAGAAGAAATATTGATTATCTTTTCATGAGCTGGAATAGTTTCAACCTTAGAACCATCCTTAATACATTTATCTCCTACTAAATAATAACCACTAGGACAAACATACTTATCAAATTTTTCCTCACAAACATACTTAGAAAATTGATATTCGTATAACTTTCCTTTGTTGCCAGATGTTGTTACTTTAGTTACGTTAGTTGTATTACCAAAACCACCGCCATTATTAGTAGTTGTTTCTAGCACTTTACACTGATCACTACAAATATCATAACATCCAAAATGTTCAATTATATAATCTTGTTTATCAGAGCAAGATAAATAAACTTTTATTATATATTCATTTTCTTTTTTAGTAATTTCTACGTAAGAATCATCTTCACTACAATAATTACCATTTGAATCCATTAAAGGTAAAATATAATGATTATCAATCATTTCTTTTAAAGTCATTCGTTTAGATGAATTTAAATCCTTTGGTAGTCTTTCTACCGTATAGTAACTTTTAGCTACCTGTTTCATTCTGTCTAGGTTATCAGCAAAGATTTGATTATTAAGTGGTTTTAAATCTGGCATTGGAAATAACCATAATAGTAATAATATAAAAACTACTATCAAAACCAATCTTATAAGTAAGTCTTTAACAGTCATTCCTCTTCTTTCTTCTTCCATAAAAAGTCCCCCTCCCGCATTGAATGTCCGTTATTTTAACACAAAGTGTTTGAAAAGTCAACTTTTAGACATTTTTTTTACACCTTATAACTACATTATAATATTAATTTAGTTTTAAAAAAAGTACTATTTTAAAAAAATCGTCAATAATTAATGTTTTTTTAGTATATTACGATGTTTTTTAAATAAAAAAAACCTAATTTTAGGTTTTATCTTAATTTTTTTATATTATCTTCATAATTAAAAGAGTTTGTAATAAATGATCCTGATACAACCATTTTGCAACCTGCTTTTTTACAGCTTTCTATAGTTGTATCATTAACTCCCCCATCAATACTAATGATAATTTCTTTTTTAGCTAAATTCCTTAACTGTGCAATCTTATCTAATACTTCAGGTTTAAACTTCTGCCCACCTTTACCTGGTGTAACACTCATGAATAAAATAAGATCCAAATCATTTAGATATGGTAATAATTCTTTAATAGATGTTAAAGGGTTAATAGCTAATCCAACTTTTATGCCTAACTCTTTTACATACTTAATTAGACTATTATCTTTTAAAATTTCAACATGAAAAGTTAGCATGTCAGGCTTTAAATTAGCGTATTTTTTTACGGTTTCTTCATCTTTTACCATAAGATGTACATCTAAAGGCTTAGTGCTTATTTCCTTTATTTTTTCTACCATTTGAATAGGAAACTTTACATCATCTACAAATTTGCCATCCATTACATCAATATGTAAAAAATCTGCAGAAGAATCATTAACTTTATAAACAGTATTTAATAAATCTTCATAATTACTTAGTATTGAAACAGAAACCTTCATAATTACCTCTTTCTATCATCTATCATTTCTATAAACTTTTTATAATTTCCGTACCTAGTAGATCTTATTTCTCCTAAAGATACTAACTCTTTTATAAAACAATCGTCTTCTTTTATATGAATGCAATCATCATATTTACATTTATCAGCATTTTTATAAAACTCTATAAAATTATCTTTTATATCTTTTTTACTCATTCCAATAAAATCTAACGAAGAAAAACCTGGAGTATCTGCTACTAAACCACCTGATACAGAAAGTAATTCCACATGTCTGGTGGTATGTTTTCCTCTTCCTAATGCTTTAGATATACTATTGGTAGCTAAATTTAAATTAATATTTAAACGATTAAGTAAAGTAGATTTACCTACCCCTGTTTGCCCTACAACAACACTAATTTTATCTTTTATAGCATTCTTTATTCCTTCTAAATCACTATTAATATAAACTTCATATCCTATTTTTTTATAATATTCAATAATTTCGTCAATCTCAGTAGTATCCTTTAAAAGATCATATTTTGTAAAACATATTACTGGTTTAATATTATTATATTCTATTATAACCAACATCTTATCTAGTAAATTACTAGAAAAAGAAGGCTCTTTACAACTTGTGATTATAAGAGCCTGATCAACATTAGCTATCGGAGGCCTAATAAGTTCATTTTTTCTTGGCAAGACCTTTTTAATTACCTTTTTTTCTTTATCAATTTCAACTATATCACCAACTAAAGGAGAAGTTTTAAGAAACCTCAATTTTCCAGATGATAAACAGTTTATTTGTTCACCGTTAACTTCAACCGTCCAATTATTACTAATTAACTTTACTATTTTTCCGTACACTATTCACCACTACCTGCCGATTCACTAGTAGTTGTAGAAGAAGTCGTTGTTGTTGTGGTTGTGGTTGTTACTTCTGGCTTTTTTGATACAACTACTTTTAAAGTATCGTTTTCAAAAATTTCATCACCCGGTTTAGGATCTTGCGCTAAGATGATATTTTCTTCTTCATTTGCATCTTCCTTATATGTTACTTTAAGGGTAATGCCATATTTTTCACAAAATTCAGTTGCTCTATTTAAATCCCATCTATCAGTTACCATATCCGGATATTTTGAAACAATTTTAGGAATATATAATATTATTGCCTCTCCAGAAGCAATTTTTTCTCCTTCTTTAACACTTTGCTCAATAATTAGTTGCTCTTTTCCTTCATATCTTACAGAATCTTCAACACTTTTTTCTTCAATACTTACCTTTATTCCAGAAAGTTCTAATTTAGCTTTTATTTCATATGCATTTTTACCAGTATAATCTTCTACTGTTATCTTTTGTGAACCAGAAGAGTAATAAATCGTTATGGTACTACCTTTTTTTACATATCTATTTTTACTAGGTTCAGTTTCAATAACTAAATTCTCATCAACGTCATCACTAGATTTCTTTTCTGATTTTATATTAAATCCAGAATCTTTTAGTAACTTTTCTGCCTTTGATATTTCCATGCCATAAACATCAGGAACTTCAACATCTTTAGAAACGGTTAATTTTGGTAATATTACTACTAACAAAAGAAGTAACGCAACAAAAACCCCTAAAATAGAAGCTATTATAACCATTTTTTTCTTATTACCTTGTTCTTCTTTATCTTCCTCATTTATTTGCTTAACAACTGGCCTTTCTTCTTTTTCTACTTTCTTTTCTTCTTTAATTTGTTTAATAGCCTTCGTATCGCCAAAATCTGTTTCAGGATATTTAAAAGTTATTCTTTCTTCTTTTTCCCTTTCTTCATTTAAACAAGTTTTAATATCTTCAGCCATATCCCTTACATCTTTATATCTGTTTTTAGGATTTTTTGCTGCAGCTTTTAAAATAATATTTTCAACAGACTGAGGAACAACTGGATTTATTTCTCTTACGCTCGGTAAAGGCTCTTTCATATGCTTTAAAGCTATTTCTACCGCAGTATCTCCCTTAAAAGGCATTTTTCCGGTAAGCATTTCAAACATTAAGATTCCAAGTGAATAAATATCACTTCTTATGGTTGATCCTTTTCCACTAGCCTGCTCTGGAGGTAAATAATGTACCGATCCCATTACAGAATTTGTTTGCGTAAGCTCAACGCTATTTAAAGCAACCGCAATACCAAAGTCTGTTATCTTAACTAGTCCATTTTCTTTTATCATTATATTCTGAGGCTTTATATCCCTATGAATTATGTATGAATCATGAGCTTGCGCCAAAGCATCTAAAAGCTGAAGCATGATATCAATAGTTTCTGGAAGGGTTAAAACACCACGTTTTTTAATTAATTGTTTTAAAGTTTTCCCTTCTATATATTCCATTACTATATAAAAGTTTCCTTCATCTTCTCCCACATCATATATCTCAACAATATTAGGATGAGAAAGTGAAGATGCTGCAAGAGCTTCTCTTTGAAATCTCCTTACAAACTTTTCATCACCTGCTAAGTCCCCACGTAAAACTTTAACAGCTACTTTTCTATCTAAAATTGTATCTTTAGCAAGATATACGTTAGCCATACCACCTTCGCCAATTAGCTTTTCAATTTCATAACGATCGTATATCTTTTGACCCTTTGCGATCATTATACTTCACCACTTTCTTTTTCTAAAAATGCAATGGAGACATTATCAGTGCCGCCCCTTAAATTACTCTTTCTAATCAACTTTACAATACGTTCTTCTAAACCTAAATCACTATTTAATACTTTTTCAATCTGCTCTTTAGTTAACATGTTAGTTAGTCCGTCACTACATAACAAAATTGAATCACAATCTTTATCAACACCAAAGATATCAACATCTATTGGATTATTAGCGCCAAAAGCTCTCATAAGTACGTTTTTTCTAGGATGATTCTTGGCTTCTTCTTGCGTTAGCTCTCCAGTTTCAACTAAGAAGTTTACTAAAGTATGATCTTTCGTAACTTTATATAACTTACCCTTTTTCATTACAAAACCTGAAGAATCCCCTACGTTACCAAACAAGATATAATCTTTTGTAACAATTGCAAGTACTAAAGTAGTTCCCATTCCTTTACTTTCTTTAAACTCATCAGTATATTTAAATATTGCATCATTTAACTCGTTAGCTTTCTGTCTTATCCAGTTTACAGCATCCTGTTTTTCACCAATAGTTTCCATATTCTTAAACTTTTCTGTAAAACCATTTACCACAATAGAAGAAGCAACCTCTCCAGCTTTATGCCCTCCCATACCGTCAGCTACTATCATTAAATATTCACCAGATAAATTTTTAACAATCATTACAGAGTCTTCATTATGAGTCCTTACTTTTCCAGTATCAGTAATATAATATGCTTTCATTTTATCTCCCACTTTCAGTAAAATGTTCACTTCTTAATTGTCCGCAGGCAGCCGACACCTTAGAACCAAATTCCTTTCTTATTGTTACGCTTATATTATTCTTTTTTAATATATCATAAAATTCAGAAATTGTCACCCTATCACTTGTTTTATATTCTAAATAACTAGTTTCATTATAAGGAATTAAGTTAACATAACAGTTAATCCCTTTTAGTAATAAAGATAATTCTTCTGCGTTTTCTTTGCTATCATTAATGCCCTTTAATAAAATATATTCAAAGGTAACTCTTCTATTTGTCTTATTAATGTATTCTTTAACACTTCTTATAAGTTTTTCTATATTATAAACTTTATTAATTGGCATTATTTTGTTTCTAATTTCATCATTAGGTGCATGAAGACTAATCGCTAAATTAACACCAGTTTGTTCTTCTGCAAATTTTTCTATCTTAGGTATAATTCCGCATGTTGAAACAGTAATATGCCTTATTCCTATATTTATCCCTTTTGGATCATTTATTATTTTTATAAAATTCATTATATTATCATAATTATCAAAAGGCTCCCCAATCCCCATTAAAACTACATGACTTACTCTTTCTTTTATATCTTCTTCTACCGCTAGTAATTGTAAAACTAGTTCAAAAGAAAGAAGGTCCCTAACTTTTTTTAAACGCCCGCTCTCGCAAAAACGGCACCCCATATTACAACCAACTTCAGATGATACACATAAACTATTTCCATAATCATGTCTCATCAAAACTGCTTCTATTTTATTTCCATCATATAATTCAAAAAGGTATTTCTTTACATCAACATCTTCTTGAACCTTAATTAGTTTTAAACCTTCCATAGAAAAGTTACTATTTAAATATTTTATTAAATCCTTCTTTAAATTAGTCATTTCATTAAAAGTTTTAACTCGTTTAATATAAAGCCAGTCAAAAACTTGACTTGCCCTAAATTTAGTTTCACCTATATCTAAAAAATAATCTTGTAAATCTTTTAATGAATAATTATAAATACTATTCATAAAATTTCTCCTAACTAATATATATTTTACCATATAAGCTATTAAAGGTTAAGCAAAAATAAAAAAGATTGATATTTTATATCAACCTTTAACAATAACTATAATCTCGTATGAGTCTTATCACTTGGAACAAATTTATATTGATAGATATTATTTTCATTTTCTACTTTATCAAGACTAAACTTGCCATCTAAAAGTTCTGAAAAACTAATAGGATCCACCTTTTTTTCAGCACCATCAATTATTTCCTGATCATCTGTAAACTGATAAACAACATTATTTCCGTTTACATCAACAGAAACTTTCTTTCCACTTAAATTATTTTCAAAAGGTTTTCCGTCTTCAGTTACGAAAATATCGCCACCTATACACCAGATATCTCCATATTTTTCAACCATAGATAAGTCGTCATACTTTAACATAGCTAAATATGCGTAAACACCACTTATATCTTCGTATAAATCAGGATTAGTACATTCAATATTTGTTGTACTAAGAGCCCTTGCTGCATCGTTAACTTTTTCGTCAATATGTTTATAAATAGTTCCACCTACCGTAGCTACTAAACATCCTCCTACTAACCAAGCTACCATTCTATTTTTGACATTTTTATTTTTAGACTTTTTATTAGTAGTTTCCCTTTTTTCAACTTTATCATTACTATTCATAATAAATCCCCCTTAAATAGATGGACTTTATCTTAACAAACAAAGAAAATTTTGTCAATAGTACTTACCCTGCTAATTGTATATTAGTAAAGTCACTTCTTATACCAAGTATATAATCTTTTTCTTTTTGACTTTTTACTGTGATCAAAGTTGTTTTTGGAACATAATTAAACATATTAGTATTATTAGTTACTTTATCAAAAGTAAAACTACTTATATTTAAATCTGTTAATTTAGAACAAGCTAAAAACATCATTGACATATCATTTACTTTGGAAGTATCAAAATTACGTATATCTAAGCTAGTTAAAGACGAACAATCTCTAAACATTTCACCAATTTTTTCTACATTAGAAGTAACAAAATTACTCACATCTAAACTTGTTAGTGATGAACATAATCTGAATAAAGCTTGCATGTTAGTTACATTACTCGTATTAAAATTACTTACATCTAAACTAGTT
>CASDZZ010000031.1 GCA_949285875.1 uncultured bacterium
TATTCCGACTATATTAGCCGCATTTTCTGAAATAATTATATCTTTTATTTTAGTTACTATAGGAATCAATTCTGTATTATTAATTAATAATGATTTTTGGAATTTGTTAGCAAATATTTTAATTTCAGTATTTACTATTTTATTAATTTATATACCTTTTATTTATAAAACTATTAAGTATATTCTTTGGAAGTTTGATAAAAATAAAAATTTTGTTAGATACGTTTATGTATTTATAATTATTATATATTTAGTTATTTTTAAGAATGGGTTAGAATTTTTACTAAAGTCTAATTATTATGTGAACGTTTTTTTTATTGTAGGAATAATTATAATTATAACTATGGTAATTAAAAATGAATTAAAATCAGAACAGCTTCAAGAAATAAATAAGCAAATGTTAAATTATGTTAATAAGTATGAAAAAATAATAACAGATCAAGGTAAGGCCAATCACGAGTTTAAAAATCAATTAATGGTTATTAAAGGTTATGCTCAAATGAATTCTCCTAAGCTTTTAGAATATTTAGATTTAATAACAGAAGATCAAAATAAGACTCATAGTAGTTACCTAATAAGTCAGTTAAATAAATTTCCTGATGGTGGTATTAAGGGATTATTATATTATAAATTATCAATAATGGAAGATTTTAAAATAAGTTATCAAATACTTGTTGAAGATGGGGTCAAAAATAAATTAAATTCACTTAGTACAAATTCTTATAAGAATATAACAAAAGTTTTGGGTGTATTACTTGACAATGCAATAGAAGCAAGTAGAGAGAGTAAAGAAAAGAAAATTATTATTTCGGTTACCAAGGAAAAAAGTGAGGTTATTTTTAATATTTCTAATACGTATAAGGGTAAAATTAACTTAAATAAATTAGGCACAGGTTACACTACTAAAGGTAAAGGGCATGGCTATGGATTAAAATTAGTCGGAGATATAATAACTGAAAATAAAATATTTAATATAAGGCGGAGTTTAGAAAATAAATTTTTATCTTCTGAATTAAGAATAGTTGTAAGAAAAAGTAAAAAAACACTTAAAAAATAAGTGTTTTTTTAAAATATCTTTTTATTTATCTAATAAGGTTTTTGGCATTTTTGGCTCATCAATGAACATTATAAGACATCCTGATGTAGATGTTGCCGCAACCAATGCACCTAAAGCTGAAATAATAGAAATTAATAATGATTTCATTTTCTAACCTCCTTCTACTTATATTATTTAAACACTACTTACAGCGGTTAAACCATAATTTTTATAATTTTTATAAGGTAAATTGAATATTTTATACGTTATTGGTAAAATTAAAATACATTCTATAACTAATCCCATGAATAAGCTATTTCTTATTAAAATATCTTTAATTATTAAAGATATTATTAAGTAAGTTAAAACTACAAGAAAAGATAATAATTTATATTTTATTCTCTTTTTTTTGTTTATTAAAGGTCTTTTTACAGTATCAGCAGGTGAATATTTCATAATTATCATAAATATAAGAATATAAGATATTATTAAAACATTTGTTGGTATTGTAATTAATTTACATAAATAAGTTCCACCTATAAATACTGAGCTAGAAAAAATTAGACATATCCAACTTTTTGAAGCGTGCATCCCAAAAGAAAACAATCTTATAAAGTTAAAAGCAATAAGTAATAGTAACAATTCTTTTAATATTCCCAGTACAAATGCTATAGAAAAAATAATTACTGACTTTGTTATAGTTAAATATATACCTTCAACTCCGTACATTATTTCTTCTACTTTTTCAGAACTATATTCTGGATATTGTATTTTGATTAAATTTTTGATTTTTTTTAAAAATAATTTTTTCATGTTCTGTTTTTTACCTCACGAGTAAGATAATATAATTTTTTTCTAAAATTTTTTTAAATTTCTTTTGTAAAATCATTTTTTAAACTTCAAATATAAAATATGGCATTTATTTTAATGGTAAAGTGCATTTCGTGCACAAAAACATGCATTTCGTGCAATTTTTATAAAAAAGTGCTTAATATTTTATATTATAATTGCGCTCACCGAGAATTTTGTCGAATTTTGGTGAACGAAAAATCTTGAATATATGTGCTTACTTGAGTTATAGTATAAGTGTAAGCAATAAGGGAAGTGAGGTGTAAGTACATGACTCGTATGGGAAAGATAAAGTGGTTTAATAATGAGAAAGGTTACGGCTTTATCGAAGGAAATGGTGACGAAGATATTTTTGTTCACTATTCAGCTATTAAGCAAGATGGATATAAAACATTAAGTGAAGGTCAAATAGTTGAATATGAATTATTAGAGACGAAAAAAGGACTACAAGCTATCAACGTCAAAGAATTAACAAATGTTACTGTTACTGAGTAGCATTTGTTTTTATTTTGTGCTATAATTTAAAGTATAGGAGGATGATATTATGAAATATAATATACGTGGTGAAAAGGTAGAAGTAACATCAGCTATAAAAAACTATATTGAAGAAAAGGTTGGAAAGCTTGATAAGTATTTTGAGTCTCCTGAAACGATAAGTGCTAATGTGGTAATTAAGGTTCGAGGAAAAGAACAAAAAATTGAAATAACAATACCAACTATGCATTATACGTTAAGAAATGAAGAAGCACATGAAGATTTATATGCAGCTATTGATTTAACTGTGGATAAATTGGAAAGGCAAATAAGAAAACATAAAACTAAAATTAATTCTAAAAATAAGAAGAATATAATTCAAAATTTTGAGTTGAATTTAGAAGATAATTTTGAAGAAGATGAATTAGATATAATAAAAAGAAAAAAGATAGATATGAAACCAATGAGTGAAGAAGAAGCTATCTTACAGATGAATATGTTAGGTCATACATTTTTTGTATTTAAAAATAGCGAACTTGATAAAATTTGTGTAATTTACCAAAGAAAAGACGGGAATTACGGTTTAATAGAAGCAGAATAATAATAAAATTAAGAAAATAATTGATATTGCTTTAATTATTTTCTTTTTTTTGTTAAAATATTTTCTAGGGAGATGATACAACAGATGTTAAATTTTTTAAAAAAAATATTTGATCATGAATATAAGGAACTTAGTAGATTTAAAATAATTGCTGATGAAATTTTTGAACTTGATGAAAAGTATAAAAAGATGACTGATAAACAGTTACAATCAATGACTAACAAACTAAAGAAAAGGTTAGAAAATGGTGAAACTGTTGATGATTTGGTTAAAGATGCTTTTGCTGTAGTAAGAGAGGCTGCTTATAGAGTTATTGGAGAAAAGCCGTATTATGTACAAGTTTTAGGTGCTTTAGCTATTCATTTTGGTAATATTTCTGAAATGAAAACTGGAGAAGGAAAAACATTAACTTGCGTTATGCCAGCTTATTTAAATGCCTTAACAGGTAAAGGTGTTCATGTTGTAACAGTAAATGAATATTTAGCTACTCGTGATGCTGAATGGATGGGTAAAATTTTTAATTTTTTAGGAATGACTGTTGCGGTTAATTTAAGAGAAATGAATCCTAAAGAAAAAAAAGAAGCTTATGCTTGTGATGTTTTGTATTCTACTAATAATGAATTAGGATTTGACTACTTAAGAGATAACATGGTAGTTCGTGCAGAAGATAGGGTTCAAAGACCGCTTCATTTTGCTATTATAGATGAGGTCGACTCTGTATTAATAGACGAAGCAAGAACTCCACTTATTATATCAGGCGGAGTATTAAAATCAGCTAATCTATATAAGGATGCTGATAGATTTGCTAAAACGTTAAAAGAAAATGAAGATTATACGATAGATGAAAAAACAAAAGATATTACTTTAACTGATCAAGGAACTTTAAAGGGAGAAAAATATTTTAGAATAGATAATCTATATGATATAAATCATTCTGCTTTAGTTCATCATATTAATCAAGCATTAAAAGCAAATTTTACAATGAAAAACGATGTTGATTATGTAGTTCAAGAAGGAAAAGTAGTAATTGTAGATCAATTTACTGGACGTTTAATGCCAGGAAGGGCTTTTAGTGAAGGTCTTCACCAAGCTATTGAAGCAAAAGAAAATGTTCAAATTCAGGAAGAAACGAAAACTCTTGCTACAATAACATTCCAAAACTACTTTAGAATGTATGAAAAACTATCTGGAATGACAGGTACTGCAAAAACAGAAGAAGAAGAGTTTAGAAACATATATAATATGTTTGTTATAGAAATTCCAACTAATTTGCCAGTAATAAGGGAAGATGCTGCAGACCTTATTTATTCTACAAAGGAAGAAAAATATAAGGCTATTGTATCAGAAATTAAAAAGAGACATGAAAGTGGGCAACCAGTATTAGTGGGAACAATCGCTATAGAAACCAGCGAACTTATAAGTTCGATGCTAAAAAAAGCAAAAATTAAACATGAAATATTAAATGCTAAGAATCATGCTAGAGAAGCCGAGATTATAGCTAAAGCTGGTGAAAAGGGAGCAGTTACAATCGCAACTAATATGGCCGGACGTGGTACTGATATAAAATTAGGTGAAGGTGTAAAAGAATTAGGAGGTCTTTGTGTAATTGGAACAGAAAGACATGAGTCAAGGCGTATTGATAATCAGTTAAGAGGACGTTCTGGTAGACAAGGTGATCCTGGTTATAGTCAATTTTTCGTATCGTTTGAAGATGATTTAATGGTGAGATTTGGAACTGACCGTTTTAAATCAATTCTTGAAATGGCAGGATTAGATAGTGAAAGAAATTTAAGAAGTAAAACTATAACACGTTCTGTTGAAACAGCACAAAAAAGAGTTGAAGGAAATAATTTTGATTCACGTAAACATTTGTTACAGTATGATGATGTAATGGGAAAACATCGCGAAATTATGTATGCTAGAAGAAATAAAATTTTAGATAATGAAAATATACATGATGAAGTTATTTCTACAATAAATGACCATGTTGAAAGAATAGTAAGAAGTCATGTTAACGAGCATGGTACTATTCTAGAGCAAGATTGTAATGAAATAGTTGAATATGTTAATGAGAATCTTCTTAAAAACTCTAATTTAAAATTATCAGAAATTCTTAATAAAGAATTAACTGAAATAATAGATGTTATTAATACTAAAGTATTAAACGAATATGAATTAAAAATAAAACAGTTGCCAGAAGAAATAAGAAATGACTTTGAAAAAGCTATATCTTTACAAGTAATAGATAATCATTGGATGGAACATATAAATACAATGGATCATTTAAGAGAAGGTGTTTCTTTAAGGAGATATGCAAATGAAGATCCACTTCAAGCTTATATTAGAGAAGGTTTTCAATTATTCGATAAAATGATAGATGATATTAGTAAAGATATAACACTTTATTTATTAAAGGCAGAAATTAGGCAGAACTTAGAAGTTAAACAAGTTAAAGGAAGCGCTAATTCTGGTGCTGAAAAAGTTTCTAAATCAAAACCTAAGTCTGTAAAAAAAGTGGGAAGAAATGAACTTTGTCCATGTGGTTCGGGTAAAAAATACAAGAATTGCTGTGGAAAATAATACAGAATAAGTATGTGCACACATTTAAAGTGTGCGCTTTTTTATACAATTAAGTGGTGTCATTATTTTTATTGTATAAAAAAAGTTAATAATTGATTATTAACTTTTTATTAACTATTTACTAATTTTTAAAGTCAAATATTTTTCTTTTTTAAAACCCTACCACAAGATTCTTTTCCTTCATTGCAAAAACCTTGGGTTTCACAGGTTGGACCTAAAATATTGCTAAAACATACTGCATCATTTAGAGTTCTAATTTCATCATGAATACCAACTGCCATTTTTCTTGTTTCCCACTGAGCTTTAGTACATTCTCTTAATTTTAAAATATGTTCTAGAGTTTTACCATCTATATTGGTAATAATATTTACCATGTTTCCAGATAAAATAAAGTATATTAAGTCCTCATCTCGCACCTTGTAATCATTTTTAAAATGTTCATACATTCTAAGGTTTTTAACAAAAATTTCTTTATAATATTGAGGACATTTTTTTTCTATTTTAGGTGGGGTTTTAAACTTTGTTAAATCAGATATTGGCGAAAAGTCAGGCACCATTAAGTGGTGTGTTCTATGTCTAGTTAAATGTGTTAAAACAGCATATGATAATGGTATTTGAAACTCAAAATTAACTTGTGTTAACTCTAATTTATCAGAAGAAAAAACTATTTTTTTCATTAATTCTTGTTTGAATGTTTCGTCTTTACATAAATTATTAAAAATTTTTTTTGCCTTTTCCTTATCAAACTGATATCTACGCATAATAGCTGATAAAAGAATTGTATCATCTACATTTGGGGTGCATGAAAGTAGTTTTGGTTTATCTAAAATGTTATATGAATTTTCTTTTATTTTTTCTTTCAAAAATTCACTTACACTATCATCATTTTTTTCTGCTACTTTATCTATTTGATCTATTATAAAAGGAACCTGTTTTTGTGCAATTTCATATAATTTTTCACCAAATTTTCGCAATTCTGTTATTTTGCTGTATTTTGTTTTGGTGTATTTTACAATCATATCTTTTAAAGTGTGAGTATCAATTCCCATGATGATATTAGAATAATAGCTATAAGGCAATACAAAACGCGCATCTTCTAGTGGTATCCCAAGAGATACTAAGTTTTTATAGTCTTCAAATAAAGATTTTTCGTGCTTTTTATACTCTTCTTGTATTTTACTATTATCAGTTAAAATCATCCCATTTTTATCATGGAAATCTGGTGTATAAAACCCTACTTTACTAAAATCAACTTCTCTTCTTGATTTTATTGTAAATGAAGAAAACCTTTCAGCAATAATTGTTTGTTCTATTATTGGCGATACATTTTCTATAACAAAAACAAGGTAATCATGATCAAGTATAGAATCATGTCCCATACTAATTACTCTTTTAACAAATGATAAATTTTGTTCTAATGTTTTATTTTCTGATAACTTTAAAACATCAGAAACAGTTCCAGGATTTCTAGAAAGCCTTCCTGCTGTCGAAACAATTTCTGCTTTTCTTTGTACTTCCTTATTTTTCAACATTTGAATTATTCCATCAACATCTTCAACTTTTCCCTTTAACTCTTCTCTTAATTTAGTGTAATTTAATGTTCCTATTAATTCTACTTTCATATTATTTCCCCTATTTTAAGTATATCATAAATGAGTTTATTTTTCTATTATAACGCATTCTATTTAGTTAAGTTGTGAATTTTAAAAGGTTAAAAAATGAATTGTTAGTTTTTTCTTTACACTGTCAAATTTAAATCTTAAAAAGTGCTATATATATGTAAATGTTGTATGTTATAACATACTCGGATAGTAAAGGAGTAGTGATATATTATGAGTAAATGTACCAAATGTGGTTCAGAGATTAATGATGGGGAAATTTTTTGTAAAAATTGTGGAACAAAAATTATTATGCAACAAGATCAAAATACTAATTTTTCTCAATCAAATAACTATCAAAATAATGGGGTTTTTCCGAGTATTGAAAATGGGGTAAACTTTCAAAACTCGCAAAACGGATTAAATTTTCAAAATGCACAAAATAGTGTAAGTATGCAAAACAATCAAAATGAAATAAACTTCCAAGGTTCACAAAATAGTATGAATACTCAAAGTGCACAAAGCGAGATGAATTCGAAAAATGCAAATTTCTATTCAAATAGTCCATCAAGTTCAATGCCTCAAAAAGATAATTCATCTTTTGAAGATGAGATTTTAATAAATACATATATTGGAAAAAATGCCGACAAGTTAAAAGATGGCCAGTTTTCATTCTGTTCTTTATTTTTCGGATTATTATATGTTGTATATAGAAAAATGTGGTATTTAGCGACCATATGGGTTCTTATTAACATATTTTCTTCAATGTTTTTATCTTCATTGTCTGGAATAATAACATTAGCATTTAACGTGTTTGTTGCAATTAAGTTTAAGAATTTGTACATAAAACATGTAAAGGAAAAAGTTTCCTTAATCAAAGCTAAAAACCCTGGCGCAACTAAAGAACAGTTAATAGCAATTTGTTCTAAAAAAGGAGGCACATCAATTATAGCTGTAGTAGCTGTTACTGGATTATTTGTATTGTTTTTGTTTTTATTATTTATTTTTCTTATGACTTTTTCATTAAAAAAATTAGATGATAATGTTTCTATATTCAGCGGATTAGGAGCAACCGAAAGTGTTGGTGATTTAAAAATCAAAATACCTAGTGACTTTGAAGAAAGAAATAGTAATACCCCAAATTACGCTTTATATGAACTTTATAGCACGGGAAATTATTGTACTTTAGAAGTTAAGGCCTCTAACCCAATATATAATTCTGCTGAAGAATATATCGAAAAAGGTATTTATTATTTTTCTACAGATGAGAAAAGTGAAATAAAAAAAGTAGATATAAACGATAAC
The DNA here is from genome assembly GCA_949285875.1 of uncultured bacterium. GTDB lineage: Bacteria > Bacillota_I > Bacilli_A > RF39 > UBA660 > Aphodocola. The sequence goes on from CASDZZ010000031.1 coordinate 8,444, forward strand.
ATTTGGACATATAGAAAAGTCAATAATAATAGTTACTATTATGCAATAATGAAAAATAATTATTTATATACTTTGGATTTTTTTGTTTTGTCAGATAGTGGAGATTGTGGTGATGGGTATTCAACAATCGTTAAATCACTAGATTTTAAATAGGTTTGTATGATAGTTGAGCTGATTTTATTTTTAACCTCATTTCTTCCTGTCGGTATTTTAGGTTTTTTCATTTATAAAAGGGATAGAATTAAGGAACCTATTGATTTAATACTTAAATTATTTGTTGGTGGAATATTATCTTGCTTTCTTGTTTTCATAGTTAGTTTCGTACTTGGTTTATTGTTTCCAGTATTAAGTTCTGAGCCCGAAGAACTTAATTTGTTTGAATTAATAGTTTTTGTTTTTTTAGGAATAGCGTTTGTTGAAGAAATATGTAAATGGTTAATTAGTTATAAGATGGCTTATAATGAGATTGAATTTGAAGAATTATACGATATGATTGTATATTCTGTTTTCGTTTCCTTAGGTTTTGCATTTTTTGAAAATCTACTTTATATTTATGATACAGGAATATTAACAGGTGTATTACGCGCTATTACGGCGGTACCAGCTCATGCATGCTTTGGGGTATTTATGGGATACTATTTAGGGTTAGCTAAAAGTAGTCATTTAAGTAAAAATTCTAAATTAGAAACAAAATATATTTTGTATAGTATTATTGTTCCGATTATTTTGCATGGGATATATGATTACTGTTTATTTGCTGAAAATGTATTTTTTATGTTAATTTTCTTTGTGTTCACAATTTTAATTTATATTTTTTCAATAAAAAAAGTTAATACGGTATCTTTAATGAGAAAGAAAATTAAATATACTGAAAATTATTGTCCAAATTGTGGAATTAAGATAGAGTCGAATTTTTGCCCTTATTGCGGAAGAAAAAATAATTAATACTTTTCTTATAAAAAGAAGTGTTTGTAGAAAGAATATATAAAATACTAATTTTATAGTGCAATTTTAATTTGTTTTGACAAAAATCGATGGAAGAAGATTAAATGAAGATAATATAAGCGATTATATGAAAATTGGTAATGCTAATTTTGAATTGCCTTTCGGAATGTCTGAAATGGTTTTTGGTGAGTATTCAAAATTTTACTCTGAACCATTAACTAAAGCATTGATTGACTCTTTAGGCTCTAATATGTCTTATGAGGATGTTATGGAAGCTATTAAAGAAGCATGCTCAATGTCTCTTGATCCTGCTCCTAAAATAGAACCGGTATTATAGGAAAAATAAAAAACACTAATGCTACTAAATAAGTGGCAAAAGTGTTTTTTATTAATTTAATTTATATTATTTTTGTTAAATGAAAAATATAAACTGATGTTTTAAGGAAAAAATCCCAGTATTTTTTGCTTGCTTCACTATTTATTATTATATAAAATATGTTATAATAAATAATAGGTGATAGTCTGAAAACAAAAATAAAATTTATTTTATAAAAATAGTTAAAAAAGGGCAGACTTCCCCTTACCCCAAGGAAGTTAAAAATTAAACTGG
>CASDZZ010000032.1 GCA_949285875.1 uncultured bacterium
GATCATAATTATTTAAGACCAAGTTATGCATTAAATTATAAAACCCCAATTGAGTATAGAACTCAACTAGGGTTTAAATAAATCTTTTTATGTGTCTACTTTTTATTGACAACTTCACATTTGAAATATCTTTTTTATGTGCTAGAAGTAGATGTAGTAGTTGAGGTTGTTGTAGAAGCTTTTACAGTAACTGTTCTACTAACTGTTTTTGAATTTCCATTATATGTAACTTTATAAGTTAATTTATAAGTGCCAGGAGTCGACGTTATAACATTTCCAGAAACTAATTCTATTTTACTCTCGCTAGTTACATCTATAGAATTATAAAATACTGTTATTGGTTTTTTATCAACAAATACACTATTTTGTTCTATTGTTTCATTAGTTATTTTTACGTCAAAATCTGTTTTTAAAGTAACCTTATGACTAACACCTTTACTTCTATTATTTTTATAATTTTTGAATGCTGTATAAATTACATAAACTGGATTAGAATAGTTTGTTTTATGAGTATAAGTGGTAGAGGTTGTTGTTCCTACATAGGTTTCTGATCCACTATCTCCATCTTTTACATAAATATCATATCCTAAGTTACCATAGCTTTCATCAGCATTAATGTCTAATAAATCTTCAGCACTTAAGCCACTCCATGTTAATGTTACTTCTTTTCCTTCTACGCTACTTTTTATATTACTTACTGAAGGTAAAATATCATAGTCACTTGTTACTTCTGTTGGCCCTGTACCTTTTCTAAAGTAGCCTGTTACTTTCATGCTACTAGGAGTATAATCACTAGCTAGTTTTAAAGGAATAGAATTTTTAACGACTTCTTTTGCTTCTATACTAGAAGGTACTTTAAATGTACTTCCATCTTTATCAAATAAATTATTAGCTAGGTTTCTATAGAACCTATCACGAATGGACCAGGTCGAAGTTGTACTATAATGATCTGTATACAACTGGTCGTAACCATACCACATTGTTAATGTATGTTTAGAGGTGTAACCACAAACCCAAAGGTCATTAACAGCTCTTCTTGATAAACCTTTATTTTTTATGGTTTCTTCATCAAAGTTTGTTGTTCCAGTTTTTGCTGCGACCTGAACGCCACCGATGTTTCCGGCAGACCTAGCAAGACCATCAGTTACTGACCAATTTAGAGCATAGTTGATTATATATGCTGTTGAATCATTCATTACTCTAGTTTTAGTATTTTTTGCTTCAACAACTTCATCAGTTTCTTTATAAACAAATTTTTTGATAGTATGTGGTTTTATATAATATCCACCGTTAGAAAATGCTTGGTAAGCTCCCGCCATGGTCATAGGACTATTTCTAGATTCACCTTTTTTAGTAGAACCAGTAAATGAACCTATACTATGAGCTTCATGTATTCTACCATTTTCTATTTCAGGTGTAATTCCTAAACTAGTTGCAAATTTTATTATCTTATCATTTCCAGCTTCCTTACTAACTTGTTGGAAAGTTTTAAGTGCGGTTACGTTTCTTGATAATCCTAAAGCTTGGTACATTGGTAAGACGCCTTTATAACCACCATCTGAGTTATTCATGGAAGGGCCATTTGTATAAGACCAAGGTTCATCTTTAATATAATTTGTAGTTCCCCAACCAAGGTATTCTATCGCTGGACCGTAATCAAAGATAGGTTTTGCGGTTGATCCTATTTGTTTATTAGTTTTTGTTGCAAAATTATATCCTCGTTTTATATTAGTTTTTCTATTAGCACCTACCGCTATTACTTCTCCTGTTTCAGACTCTGTCATTACTATTCCAGCTTGAACCAAATCATTTTCCCAAGTCCAAACTTCACCACTCATCACCTTATTTACAAAGTCTTGTTTTTCTTTATTCATAGATGTATATATTTTTAGTGGGGTAGTGTATGCATTTATATCATATTCACTTTCTAATTCTTCTAACACAGTATCTATGTAACCTTGGTACTCAGTATATCCATCACTTGCTTTTTCTTCTTTAATATAATGAGTAATAGGTTTAGCTTCTGCTATTTTTCTTTCTTCACTAGTTATATATCCGTGTCTTTCCATTAAGTAAAGAACGGTTTTTCTTCTTTTTTCTGCGGTTTCTGGGTTAACATAAGGATCATAACTACCTGGAGCCTGAAATAAACCGGCGATAAAAGCAGCTTCCGGTAAAGTTAAATCTGAAACTGTTTTTCCAAAGTAGTTTTGAGAAGCTTGTTCAACACCATAAGCTCTGTTTCCTAAATAAGAATCATTTACATAAAATTCTATGATTTCTTTTTTAGTATATTTTTTTTCTACTTTAAAGATTGACATATATATATCAGTAAATTTTCTTACTATACCTTCAAAACCAGAGGCTTTTGTAGAAGTATAATTGTTTTTTACAATTTGCATTGTTAATGTTGAAGCTCCGCCTCCACCTTTTCCTAAAACTTGTGATATAGATGCTTTGGTAAACCTTGCAAGATCAAAACCATTGTGTTGAAAGAATTTAGAATCTTCCGTTGCAATTATCGCATCAATAAGAACTTCGGGTAACTGATCATAAGTAATTTCAGTTCTATTTTCGTCACCTAGTTTTGCTATTACGTTTAGATCCTTATCATAAATTTCAGTCATTTGTGTAAATTTAAGATTATTAGGATCAAATTTTGGAGCATTAATTACTACGTAAGAAAAAAATACAGAAATTATAGCAATAAAAGCAATTATACAAACTAACATAATGTTTAGTACTATTTTTTTAACTTTGCTTTTTTTACTTTTATTCATCTTAGGTATTTTTGCTATCTTACTTTTCATATTTTTAGCCTTGCTTTTAATATTGCTAGAAATATTTTTTGCTTGGCTATTTCTTTTTTTCATCATGGTTATTACCTCCGAAATATAATTTTTCAATAACTTCAATATAATCTAAACGAGGACTATATTTATCTTTTATAATTGTACCACATTCTTCAAAAAAATTTAAAGGAATTGATTTTCTTTTATAATTTTTAATAAATTCTTCTAATTTTTCGGTACTTAGAAAATAGGTTTTATTAAGAGAAGAAAATCTGACGATTAAAAAAGATATTGCTCCGTGCCTTTTAACATCGATGAGATGTTTTATTTGGTGCTCATGTATATTTGAAAGAGAAAAGGAAGTTTTATTTGTGGTTTCTTTGGCTTCAAAATCAATATATTTTCCTTTATAAATTCCATTATAATCTGTAGTAGATGGGGTTTTAAAATAAGCTTCTTTTATAAGGCCTTTTTGGTAATCCACTTTAACTAACTTTATTGGGGTAGGCTTTTTATATATATATGCTAAATCATTAGCAATATAATACTCATTAGATAAATTAATATCATGTTCGAGGTTCATACCTCTATTAGAATAATTATTTTTTATGAGATTTCTATTTAAATTTCTTAGATTATTATAATAATTTTTTATCATTTAATCACCTAGTTAATTATACTATAAAAACAAATTATTTTATATAAATTTGAAATGATTTGTCGAAAAAAAATTTAAAGTAAAAAACTATGATATTATTTCTTTGGAGGTAAAAAATGAAAGACTATTTATTAATACTTGTTATTTTTGATGATTTATTAGAACAAACTTCAGATGTTGAGGAAAATTACATAGTTTATCATACATTTAAATAGGTGAGTTAATTGGAAAGAATTAAAGTTATGTATGATTTAATGCCACATATTGTTTCAGTTTGGTTTATTTTAAATATTTTAGGTAATACCATTAAAATGAGTTTAAAAGTTAATAGTAAGTTTATAGTTTGGATTTTACTTATTTTTAGTATATTAATTAATTTTGTTTTTTGGGGAATTAGCTTCGAGAGTTTTTTTATAGCTTTTATAGCTTTTTCTTTTTCTGTTTCTTCTTACGATTTGATTAGATTTTTTAGTAAAATAAGACGCAAGTAATTGTAAATTGACAAAACACTAAAAAGTTGAGATAATTAGTATTACAGAGGTGGTAAATAATGTTTAATGGAAGAATCACTTTAACACCGCAGGATATTTTTGAAAAAGATTTTAAGATAGATACTAGAGGGTATCGCCTGCAAGAAGTTGATAAATTTTTAGATCAAATAATAAAAGATTACGTAGAATTTATTAATATTATTAAAGAATTAAAAATAGAAAACAAAGAATTATCTAGGGAAAATATTGATTTAAAACATGAACTTAGAAATTTAAAAGCTAACATTGATATTGTTAAAAAAAGTGAAAAAGAAATTACTAACGTAGACATATTAAGACGTTTATCACAACTGGAAAAATATATATATGAAAAAGAAGAATAATGTTTTTATGTAAACGCTGCTAGTTTATATTAGTAGAGGAAAGTCCACGCTCACACGAATCTGAAATGATCGTAGTGTTCATGCAAAGGGAAAAAATAACCTTTGGTAGGTTAACACCTAACGGCGCCGAATCAACCTAAGTTTTTATAATATGGTTGTATTAGGTATAAAGTGCCATAGTGACGATTTGATTTGGAAACAAATCAGGTGGAACGCGGTAAACCCCATGAGTGAGAAACCCAAATTTGGTAGGGGAGTCTTTAGGAAGGAATCAAACGGACTAAAGGATGCTTATAGCATAGATAAATGTTTACAACCATGTAAATGGTACAGAACGTGGCTTATTAAAACATTATTAATAAATAAAGGAGTGAACATTTTGAAAGAAATTGGTGAGGAGTTAAGGGCCGCTAGAGAAGAACATGGAGTTAGTATTGAAGAGGCTGCTGAAGACCTTAACTTAAGAGTATCTCAAATTGAAAATATTGAACAAGGAAATTTAAAAGCTTTTAAGGATGTATTTTATTTAAAGTGCTTTATTAGAGATTATGCCAAATATTTAGGTTTGGATGAAGAAAAGGTAATGGATCAATTTAATGAGTTTTTTTTCGAAGAAACTTCTAAGATACCAATAGCAGAGATAGAAAAAGCAAGTAAGGAAAAACAAAAGGAAAAAGAACAAGAAAGAAAAGTTGTTTCTCCTTATACCATAGAAACTAAACCAAAATCAAAGTTAGTTCCTATACTAACTTGTTTAATAATATTATTATTGTTATTTTTAATTGGTTATATTGTGGTTACTCAGTATATAAATCCTAAAAACAATGAAGAAACTGAAATATCATATTTAGAGAATTAAGAGGTGGTTAAAGTGAATATTGCTAACAAGCTAACAATGATTAGAATTTTTTTGACAGTGGTTTTAATAACTATTTTGCTATTTCCATTTTATATGGTGAATATCGAAATTCCTAAAATAGTAGTGGGAACTATTTCTATTGATGTAAAATATTTAATAGCAGCAGGAATCTTTGCGGTAGCTTCTATAACTGACTTTTTAGATGGATATATAGCAAGAAAATATAACATGGTTACTGATTTTGGTAAAATGGTAGATGCAATAGCTGATAAAATGCTAGTTAATTCTACGTTAATAATATTATCTTCACAAGGAATGGTAGCTCCTATAATAACGGTTATAATCGTATTTAGGGATACTGTAGTAGATACTATTAAGATGATTGCAGGTAGTAAAGGAAAAGTTGTTGCTGCAATAAAATCTGGAAAGATAAAAACTTCGTTTTTAATGTTCGGAATAGTATTTACTTTATGTTATAACATGCCTTTTGAAATGTTTAATTTAGATGTTGCTAATTTCTTGTTAGTCGTTGCTACGCTATTCTCAATAATATCTGGTGTTCAATATTATGTTATGAATAAAAATATAATTTTTGAAAGAGAAGAAAAAGAACAAACTGAAATAAAAAATTAACTAAAAAGTTCTTATTTTATAAGAATTTTTTTATTTTGTAATAATATATTTAGTAAATTTCAAACATTTGTTCGTAAAAAGACTTGATTTTTCTTCAAATGTAATTTATAATTTGTATGTATTTAATGATTGGAGGATAACATATGATAAAAAATGTTACTAAGGATAAAACTTTAGAACAGGTTTTGGCAGATATTGAAAAACAATTTGGAAAAGGATCTGTAATGAAATTAGGCGATGAAAATCATTCTGAAATAGATGTTTGTTCTAGTGGCTCTCTTTCTTTGGATATAGCTCTTGGAGTAGGTGGTTACCCTAAAGGAAGAATTATTGAGATTTATGGGCCTGAATCTTCTGGTAAAACTACTTTTGCGTTGCAAGCTATCGCAGAAATTCAAAAGACCGGGGGAAGAGCAGCCTTTATAGATGCAGAGCATGCACTAGATCCGGTTTATGCTAAAAATTTAGGAGTTAATATAAATGAACTTTTACTTTCTCAACCTGATACAGGTGAGCAAGCCTTAGAGATTTGTGATGCTTTGGTTAAAAGTGATGCAATAGATATTGTGGTTATAGATTCTGTCGCTGCACTAGTTCCTCAAGCTGAAATAGAAGGTGAAATGGGAGATTCTCATGTTGGACTTCAAGCCAGATTGATGAGTCAGGCTTTGAGAAAATTATCAGGAACAATAAACAAAACAAACACAATTGCTATATTTATAAATCAGTTGAGAGAAAAAGTTGGTGTATTATTTGGTAATCCGGAAACAACTCCAGGTGGAAGAGCTTTAAAGTTTTATTCAACTATTAGACTAGACGTAAGAAGAGGCGAGCAGATTAAAAATGGAGATAATATTATTGGTAATAAAACTAATGTTAAAGTAGTAAAAAACAAGGTTGCACCTCCTTTTAAAACAGCCTCATTAGAAATTATGTACGGTGAAGGTGTATCTAAAGAGGCAGAGATAATTGATTTAGCATCTGAAAAAGGAATTATTGATAAAAGTGGTGCTTGGTATTCTTATAAAGGGGAAAAAATTGGTCAAGGAAAGGAAAATGCTAAATCATTTTTAAAAAGTAATCCTAATATTAAAGAAGAAATTGAAAGTAAAGTTAGAGAAAGTTATGGTATTTTAAAAAAAGCTGAAAAAAAAGATTCTAAAAAATAAAAAAAGAATCTTTTTAATTTTAAAAACAACATAGAAATAAATTAACATATATAGTATAATTACTGTAGGTGAAAAAAATGAATAATATAGAAAAAAGAATGCAAGAGTTGATAGATAAGATAAATAAAGCAAGTTATGAATATTATGTAAATGATAACCCAAGTATTACAGATCAAGAATATGATGACTACTATAGAGAACTATTAACTTTGGAAGAAAAATATCCGGAGTTAAAGAAAGAAGATTCTCCTACCTTAAGAGTAGGGGGAAAGGTAATAGATAAGTTTGAAAAAGTATATCATAAATATCCTATGCTTTCTTTTGATGATATATTTAATGAAGATGAAATTATACTTTTTGTCGAAAGAGTAAGAAAAACTTGTCCTAATGCAACTTATACGCTTGAACCAAAAATGGACGGATTATCAGGTTCTTTAATATATGAAAAGGGTATTTTAGTTAGGGGTGCAACAAGGGGAGATGGTCTTGTAGGAGAAGACATTACGCATAATGTTAAAACTATTAAATCTATTCCTTTAAAGCTTAATAAGCCAATAGACATAGAAGTCCGTGGCGAAATATATATGAGTAAAAAATCTTTTGAAGAGTGTAATAAAGAAAGAAGTGCAAATAATGAACAACTTTTTGCAAATCCTAGAAATGCAGCGGCAGGTTCTGTTAGACAACTTGATAGTAGTATTGCAGCTAAGAGAAATTTAGATTTTATGGCTTATTTTTTACCTAATCCTGGTGATTACTCTATAAAGACCCAGGCGGAGTCTTTAAAATTTTTGAAGGATTTGGGGTTTAAGACTAATTATAAGTTAAACGGATATGCAAAAGATGTTAAAGAGATTATAAATTATATAGATGATTTGGCTATTAAAAGAAAAAGTTTGCCTTTTGAAATAGATGGTGTTGTTTTAAAAGTAGATTCATTGTTCGATGAAGAAAAATTAGGATTTACACAAAGAGTGCCAAGATGGGGAATTGCTTATAAATTTCCTGCTGAAGAGGTTTTAACAACTTTAAAAGAAATAAAGTTTACGGTAGGAAGAACTGGCAAAATAACTCCTAATGCAATATTTAATCCTGTCCATGTTGCTGGGTCTTTGGTTTCTAAAGCAACTCTTCATAATGAAGATTATTGTATAGAAAAAGATATTAGGGTAGGAGATATTATTTCTGTTAGAAAAGCTGGGGATGTAATACCTGAAGTGGTAGAGGTAAAAAAAGAAAGAAGAACGGAAAACCTTAGTAAATTTGAAATGATAGAAGAGTGCCCTATGTGTGGTTCTAAACTAATTAAAATAGATGCAAATCATTATTGTAAGAATACTTTATGTCCGGCTAGAAAAATAGAAAGTTTAATTCATTTTGCTTCAAGAGACACAATGAATATAGAAGGCTTAGGAGAGAGAATAATAGAAGATTTTTATAACTTAGGATTTATTACTGAAATTTCAGATATATACCTTTTACCAAATCATAAAGAAGATTTAATGGAATTAGAAGGATTTGGTGAAAAAAGTGTTAATAATTTATTAGAAAGTATTGAAATTAGTAAAAATAATTCTTTAGAAAAAGTATTATTTGCGCTTGGTATTAGATATGTAGGCAAAAAGACTGCTAAAATTTTGGCTAGCTATTATAAAAATATTGATAATATAATTAATGCGCCTTTAGAAGAATTAATTAATATTAATGACATAGGAGAAACTATTGCTAAAAGTATAAGAAGTTATTTTGATAATCAAAAAAATATTGTTTTAATAGATGACTTAAAGAAATTAGGAGTTAATTTTGAATACTTATCCACAGGAAAAAGCGAAAAATTAACGGGTCAAACGTATGTTCTGACAGGTAGTTTAATTAAGTATAAAAGAGATGAGTTAACTAAAATATTAGAAGATTTAGGAGCTAAGGTAACAAGTAGTGTAACTAAGAAGACAACAGCGGTTATAGTGGGAGATAAACCTGGTAGCAAGTATGATAAAGCTTTAAAATTAGGAATAAAAATATATAAAGAAGAAGATATTGAAGAATTATTAGCCTAAGTTCCATCAAATTTTTTAAAGTTGATAGTATATAAAAGTAAAATTAATTATTTGGTTCGCTTGTATAGGAACACGTGTGCAAGTAAAACTGTAAAACCAGCTAACTTGTTGAAATGCACCCCTCTGGGGAGACATTTCTAAAAAAACTATAATATGATAGAATACACTTCCGAAAGGAGGTGTTTTCTTATGGCTTCAAAAGGTCAA
>CASDZZ010000033.1 GCA_949285875.1 uncultured bacterium
TCCTTCATATGTTACTTTTATATCAGTAGTATCAAGTCCTTCTACTTTTATTTCTTTTACCTTTGCTGTTATTTCACCTTTATTTTTTATCGTAACAGGTATTACTGCATAAGCTGTCGGCATAGAAAGACCTGGCACGTTTATCTCTAACTTTTTACCACTTTCTTTTATCTCTGCAGTAGTACTACTTGCCTCTACTTCCCTTATACTACCAACTCTATCAAACACGATATTAAAGTTAGTACTACCGGTTGATGCAGACCCCTTTATATTTAATGATTCACTAAATATTGCATAACCTACTGATAACGTAAGTATTACTGCTAGTACTATTATTAATATTTTCCTTTGTTTTAACTTATCTTTCATAACTACCTATCCTTTCTAGTTTATAATTAAATTATAGCAATTTATAAAAAAATGAGCAATAAAAACACAAGCAAAATAAAAAAGGATTCTAAATAAAATCCTCTTTAACTTCTTCATCAATTGTTTTTTCTACATCTTCAATATCATCTTCTATAGTATCCCATGGTTCTTCTGAATCTTCTATTGCAATTTTTACTTTTTCATCATTAACAATTTCAATACCCATTTCTTTTTCAATATCAAAATCAATTACATCATCTTTAATGTTTACATTACTACAGCTTGGTTGTTTTAATGCTCTAACAATAATGTCACTTCCTTGAAGGTTAGTACCTTCTTTAGTCTTAACATTTAAAGATTCACTATATGAAATATTTTTTGTTGCTACAGCAGTTTTTTTATCATCATCATAAGAATACCAAATATTTATATCAAAGCTACCATCAATAACTACTTTATTTTGATTTACGTATCCTTTAAACTCATGATTTATTACCCAGCAACCTAAAATGTTGTTAGCATTATGTTCTGCTAATAAGTTATAACTATTTTTAAAGAATTTTTTTCCTTTCCCGATTACCGCTTTCGTAACTATTTCTTTATACATTAGAATCCCCTCCTCATTTTAATCTATGCATAAGCACAAAAAAAAGTGCTAAAAAGCACTAATTTTATTTTTCTAACTTTTCTAAAACTTTTTTTGTAGCTTCTACTGCTTTTAATCTAAGAGCTTCAGCTGCTTCTTCAACAACAGGAGTAGCCTTATCTTTTGCATAATCTACTAGTTCTTCAGCCTTCATAACTAATTCTGCACCTTTTTTCTTAGCAATAGACAAAACTTTTTCTTTGTCAAGCTCCTTAAAATCTTCCATTAGGTTTATTACTTTATTTTCAATTGTCTCTCTTACTTCACGAACATCAATTTCCTTAGCTTTTTCTAGCAATAAAATTGATTTTTTCTTAAGAGCAGCCCTTGTTTCTTTACCAGATCTAGGGGCAAATAAAACTCCTAATGCTGCACCAACAGCAGCTCCTAAAACAAACTTTCCTACTCCACTTTTTTTAGATTTACTCATCTTCTTCAACCTCTCTTTCTAAATTTTCTTTTTCCAATTTTCTTTTTTTCTTTTTGAAAAAACCTTTTATAAATAATATTATTGAATCAGATAAAACTTCTGTTAAAGCAGATAGTTTATCAGTTACCAAATCAACAACATTAAATACCCCATTCAAAGATTTTACTTTTTCATCTACATCATCAACAATTTCTTCTACCCTATTCATAGTTTTAATAACTTTAATACTTATTATAATTAAAAGTACAAGTAAAATAGACAATAATATATAAATTAGTATAGGTAAATATTCACTCAAATAAACTAACATTAATTATCTTTCCTTTCACCAGAATATATTGTATCAATTAAATTAAACAAATCTTGTTCTTTTGTGTCGTCATCGTCATCATCTTCAACACTGTGCTTATTATTTTTTTCTGTTACTTTTTTATTTCTGTTTCTTTCTTTATCAACATCTATTTCTCTAAAATTAATATTAGGTAATATCATGTCATCATCATCTTCCTCTGATTCATGATCAACCACAATAGTCTTTTTTAAAACTTCTTTTCTTTCTTTTTCTTTATTCTTAGTTCTAGATAACTCTTTTTCTTCATCTTCCATTTCTTTTTCAGCTTCTTCAATAGTTTTCTTACTTAAACGTTTAAGCGTATTTTCAATTTCTTCATCTATATTTCCATAAGCTTTTTTTCTAACTTCTTCAAAAGTTATATCATCCTTACTAACTGATTTCCTTTCTTTACTTTTACTTTCAGTTTTAACTTCATGACCTTCTTTATCAAGCAAACCATAAATAGGAGAAATCATTGGACTAGGTTTAAATTTCTTTTGTTCTTCTTTTCTCTTACTACCTTGGTAAAGTAAAGGTTTAGGTTCTTCTTTTTTAACCGGTATAATAGGTTCTGGTCTTTTCTTTGGAACCATAAAATCTTCTTCACTAAATTGTGGAAATTTAAATTCAGGTTCATTTTTAACAACCCTTGATTTTATTTCCTTAGGGCTTGGCGTTACAACATCTGAAATATCTTCAAAATAAAGCTCTTCTACTTCTTGAGTTTTTGATAAATCTTCATTAGTTTTTACAACTTTCTCTTTTTTTTCTTCAACAGCTCGTTCTCTTACTATTGTCTTAGTATTACTTTTTTTTACATCTTCTTCTTCAACCTCATCAAAGAAAAAACTTTTCATCTTACTTATCTTATTCATAAATCCCATACTATAATTCACACCTTTCTTTAATTACTAGTAGTTGTGGTAGAAGATGTAGTAGTCGTAGTCGTTTTAGATTCTGCTACAGTAGTAGTTGTTGTAGTTTCTACTTTTATTTCTTCTTCTTTTGTAATTCCTTCATCTTCTCCATCATATTTATCGAATTCTTCAACATATTCTAAGAAATTACCCTTTTCTTCTTTATTATCAAAAAGCTTATAAACCTCTTCTTTTGATTCTAAATTACCCTCTTCATATAATTTTTTTAGTAAAGAGTCGTTAAATTCTAAGCTAGATAAAATATAACTTAAATCACTAATAGTATCATCTAACTCTCTTTTACTAACATATGTTTCTATTTTAGCATAATTATAAAACATTTCTATATAATATTCATGATCTTTTTTATTAATCTCTATATAACCCTTTTTATCACCGTTATTAATCAAAGAAGAATAATAAGCCTTTTCATTAACTTTATAATCTACCTTAGATTTATAATAATAGCTAACAACATCAACATATAAATAATAATAATTATCGTTTCTTTTTAAAACATCATTATAATCATTGCCGGCTGTTTTAACTATTCCTCTTGGAACATAATATTTATACCCCTTACCAACATTATTATATATATTTAAATCCAATGATAATACTTTGTCCATTATTTTGGCATAACCCAAGTTATCTACTCTGGTTATCGTACAACCAGATAAAATAATTAAGCAAAAAAGTATTAGCAAATGTTTTTTCATTTGATTCACCTACTCTAAAGAACATTATAACAAAAAAACTAAAAAATTAAAAGTATTAATTATTTTTATAAGCTTCTAACCTGCAAATTCTTACGTTTTTTTCTTTAAACTTTTTTTCATATTCAGTCATTACATTTTCAGTATCATTTTTACTATGTAAATCTAAAGTTACATTCTTAAGTACATATCCGTAAGAACTTAAAGACTCTATGGAAAAAGAAAATAAATCTATATTATCTGTTTTTTGAAAAATTTTTTTATTACCTTTAAAAATGTCATCATATTTTTTCAAAAAAGTCTGACTAGTTAATCTTCTTTTAGCATGTCTTTCTTTTGGCCAAGGATCTGAAAAATTAAGATAAATAGTGTCAACTTCTCTTTCAAAAACATCATTAATATAATTAGCATCCATTCTAATTAACAATAAATTATCTATTTTTTCATCTTCTAATTTTTGAACAGCCCTTACTATTACACTATCATACATTTCAATCCCAATATAATTTATATTAGGATTCTTCTTTGCTATTCCAATTATAAAATCTCCTTTTCCCATACCTATTTCAATACATATCGGATTATTATTGTTAAATTTTTCTTTCCATTTTCCTTTATATATTTCAGGAGTTTTTACAATATAGTTAGATTTCTCTATAATATTTCCAGCATTTTTTACGTTTTTAAGTCTCATTTAATAATCACCTACTACATAATTATACACCAAAACCCAAAATAAGCATATAATTAAATGAAAGCTTTTAACAGGAGGAAAAAATATGAAAAGCGATAGAAATAACTATATGCCACAAATGATGTCTTTCCCAGCTAATGTTCCTACTAATATGATGATGTTTCCTAATTTTATGAATGATAGCTGCAGCAATTTAGAAAACAGGGTTAGTAACTTAGAAAAAAAAGTTAAAATTATGGAAAGTAGATTGTCTAGATTAGAAGCCCCTTATTCTAATAACAATAACAACAATAATCTTCCAAACCAAAATCAAATTCAGCAAATGCCTTACCAATCCACACAAAACAACGCAAATTATAACGGTGAAATGTACATGATGTAAAAAAGCCTACAAACCTGTAGACTTTTTTATTTTATTCTTAATTTTTTACAAATTTTTTCTCCAAATATTTCCCTAAAAATACCATTTTTTATAGTTAGAGAAAAATATATTAAAGCTCCAACAAGAGCATAAATTAAAATGGTAAATATTGCGCTTATTCTATTATTAATATTAAATGGAACAAACATTTTCATGATTAATAATATAATAATCATAATAATTAAAGGATAAATAAATTTAAGCATACGTTTAAAGTATTCTTTTAAACCTAAATTAACCGTTTTATTAATAACAATCAAGTTAGTTATAAAGGAAGTAGAAAGTCCGATTAAAGTTGCTAAAGTAGAACCCCAGAAAGGATATAAACCTAAGTAATTAAATAAGTACATAAATGGAAATTGTAAAATTAATTTAACTAAAATTCCTGCTATTATACTTAAAAATACATTTTTAAATTTATTTAAAGATTGAGCTATTGAAATAGATGTTGTAAATATACATCTAAACAAAGCTATAAAAATGGTAAAGCAGAAAACTTTAGGTCCCCAATTACTAGCACCATAAAAAGCATAAAATACCGGATCTGCTAAAATACTTAACCCAACAGCCATAGGCATTGTAACATAAAGAAGCATCAAAAAAGATTGATGAACTTTTCTTTTAACATCTTTTTTATCTTTCTTTACAAAACTTGCAGTTATATTAGGTACCAAGCTAGTCATAAGACCTGTAGATATTGCAAGAACAACACTGTTTAACTTATTTCCAGTTGTATTAATGACACCTAAAACACTTTCAGCATCTTTAGTTTTAAACCCTAAGTTAGTAAGACCATCAATAATTGTAGTCATATCAATATAATCATAAACAGAAAGAGCAAGTCCAAAAGAAATAAAAGGAACAGAATAAATTAGTAACTTCTTTATTATTTGCTTGTTAGTTATTTTATATTCCTCTTTCTTTTTAGGCATATCACGCCTAATATCTTTTCTATGTTTAAACATTACTATTAATAAATATATTAATGCTACTAAAGCTCCAATGGTTGCCCCAAAAACAGATACTCCAATAGCTTTAGTTACACCAGTATTCAAAATATTCATGCAAACATAACTACCCGCTAAAATAACTACTATTCTAACTAACTGTTCTATTACCTGACTATAAGAAGGTGGCGCTATAAATTTATGACCTTGCAAATAACCTTTGGTAACACTTAAAAATGGAACAACTAAAATAGCTGTTGAAATAACTCTTATAACATAAGTTATACTTTCTATAGAGTTTCCTCCAGTATTATCACCCATTATTTGGGTAGCTATAAAAGGAGCCCCAAAAAACATAATAACAAATAAAACTACACCCAATTCAATTAACAACCACTTTCCAAGTTTATAAGCCCTTTCTTTAGTATTGTAATATTCTAAAGTGTTGTACTCACTAATAAGCTTACTCATTGCAGGTGGTATACCTACCGTTGATAACGCTAAAAACAAATTATAAATAGTATATGCATATCCATATAAAGCTATATTAGATTCACCAATTATAGCATAAAAAGGAATAACATAAATAATCCCTAAAAATTTAGTAATAACTATTGCAGCGGTAGCTATTAAAGCACCATTTATAAAACTATTCTTTTTCAATTGCATCAACCCTTATCTATGTATATAATCATGGCAGAAAAGCAGTATATTTGTTCTTCTCCAGATACCGTTACAGATACCTGATATTTAATATCCATAATTTCCCTACCATCAATAAATTCGTTAATATTATCTTCTAAATCCTTTTCATGATCACAATCAAATACTTTAACTTTCATATCATCACCAAAAAAATAATATCAAAATAATATTAACAAAATTGTCTTCTTTTAACATTATACCAAAAAAAGCTACTTTTTTTATTAAAATTACTTAAGACTTAATAAGTTTTAATTTGTTTTCTATTTTATTTTGTAAATCACTTCTAATTTCATCAGAAAATCTTTTATAGAAACTATTAACAAATTCTTCTTTATTTGTATTAACCTGTTCAAAATCGTCCTTGCTTCTAATTCCACTAACATCATAAATTTTATTATTAATTAAAGCAGCACAATGTTCATTATTCTTTTCTAATACTAACTTAGCTTCTTTATGCAAACTCTTTAAAATATTAAAATATTCTAAACAATACCCATTTAAAAACAAATCATATATATTATCATTAAAATATTCATTTAAAACTTCATTAATAACAATTATTTCTAAATATACATCCAAAAAAATCACCATAGTATTATATGGTGACTATATTTTTAAGTGAAATTATCTTTTTGTAATTGGTATATCTTGTACAAACGCATTATAACCATATGTAGTACTGCTTGGTATTGAAATTGAAGAAAATTGAACTTCTGCAAAAGCTTCCGATACAACATTAGTAACACTATCTGGAATGTATAACTCTCCAGTAAAACCAGTACTAGCAAAAGCTTGCTGCCTAATTTCTAAAAGACTATTAGGAAGTGTTAAAGTACCCGTAAAACCAGCAACAAGAAAAGTACCTTCTTCTATAACAGAAACTCCTTCCGGAATAATTAAACCTCCAGTAAAAGTATTACCAATAAAAGCCATAGTTTTAATTGATGTCAAACTCGCAGGTAGTTTCAATTCTCCTGTAAAAAAGCAAGAAGCGAAAGTTCCAATTTTAATTTCTTTTAAATTATTAGGTAGAGTAAGACTACCTTTTGAAGACGGCAAAACTCCTAGTGAAACTGTTGGATCAAAAGCAAATGCAAATGAACCGATTTCACTCACACGATCCGGAATTAACAAATCTCCCGAAAAATCTATCGTTGAAAAAGAAAGAGTTCCTATTTTATTTAAATTATTAGACAATTTAATTTCTATTCCTTTTAACCTTTCGTTTGAATTATTATAATTGAATATAGAAATTATTTTATTTACTTCTTCACCAACTTTTGCTTGTTCATCATCACTACACAAATTTTTACTACACTTTTCAAAAAAATTTTCAACAACTAAAAAGTCTGGTTTTTCACCTTCGTACCCATAAGGAACCATAAATGCACCATCTGCTATCTCCGTTGTTCCTTCTGGTATTATTAATTCTTTATTTGATTTAAAATATTCTTCTCCCTCAGCTGACAATCCCATTAACTTTGTTCCTTCGTATATAAATCTGTTATCAACTACTGGTGTAGTTGTTGTTACACTACCACTTACTACTTGTTCATATACTATTTCTATACTGAAGCTTGCTTCTACACTTGTGCTTGTAGATGACCTATCCCAAATTACCTTTATATTTACTTCTTTTTCATCATTTGGATTAAAGATATCTTCTTTAGCTAGTCCCTCGTAAGTTACTTTTATATCAGTAGTATCAAGTCCTTCTGTTCTA
>CASDZZ010000034.1 GCA_949285875.1 uncultured bacterium
AAATCAAGGGTCTAGATGAACTCACTTCGTTCGCCCTTGATTTTTAATTTTTTGTAAAAGTCTTTTTTTATGATGTCTCCTAATTGGGGTTCACATCAATAATAAGTTTCTTTTTTATTTTGCTTCAATATAAATATTATTATCAAAATTATGTTCGTTATCATTTAAACTTTTTAGCTCATTAGTTGTTATTAGAAAATATTTCTCACTTAGAGCATTACTTCCATCACTAGTTATAGGGTCATCCCAAGTAAGATCTAAATGATACCAAGTATTATCTATAAAAACCAAGTTCCAAACATGAGTAGAAGAAGATATCCTGTAATTTTTTACACCCATCTTTTCTAGGAATAAAGCCATTGCATCAGTATAACCACTACAAATTCCAATGCCGTCAATTAAAGTACCGTAGGCAGTACTAGAATTAAGATTTGAAACACCACTTGTATTTTCAACATCATATTTCGTATTGTTTATTATGTAGTCATGAAAAATCTTTATATTTTCTTTAACACTTTTATTTTTATCATAATTGTTATCATATATTTCATCAACTTTTTTATTTATTAAATCAATTTGTTCTTTTGTATATCTATTTGTTCTTTTTAAGGTTATTTTTCCAGTAGAAGTAAAAGTTGTATTAACATTTTCAAACGTGTTAAAAGGATGTACAAAATTACTTAAATCAGTTAGGTAAGTGTTATTTTCTACCATCTGTTTCATGTCATTTACGCAAGTTAAATAATCTGGATCGCAAACTACGGTATAAGTATCCCACCCAGCATCTAAAAATGTATATATAGCATTTTTAGCTTCTTCTTTATTTTTTATTGTGGTATCTTTATTTATTTTTAAATACGAATAATTTTCTTGTTTGCTATACTCATTATTGTTTAAATTTTGCTTAATATTTATTTGAAAATATTTTTTGTAAACATACTCAATTTTTCCAGTAATTAAATAATAATTATTAAATAGTACATAAAATAAAACAATTAGAATAATTACAGTAATTGATATTTTAAACATCTTTTTTTTATTCATCTTATCACCAATTTTATTATACCAATAAAATAAAAAAAAAAGAAGTATAATTACTTCGATTGATTTACTTTTTTTGATAATCTAGATTTTAAACGACTTGCCTTGTTTTCTGTGATAATTCCTTGATTACAAGCTTTGTCAATTCTTTTATTAGCTATGTTTAAGTTTTCGATAGTAGCTTCTTTTTCTACTTTTTTAACAGCAGTTTTCATTGCACCTTTTTTTAATATATTAGCGTCATGCTTAACTTCTGTAACTTTAACTCTTTTCTTAGCACTCTTAATATTTGGCATTTTTTCACCTCCTAAGGCATATAACTTCTTATAGTTTATCAAAAAAAAAATAAAAAATCAATAATAATTACTATTTTTGGCAAAAATATAAAAGGTGATATTATGCATAACATAGATTTAAAAAAATATGAAGTTAGAACAGATCTTGCCATAGATTTAATTAATTATGCAAAAAGTTCTTATATAGAAGAAAGTTATAGCATTGATGATATAAATATAACTTGGATAAACCTAAAAGAAAATAATAATCTAAATAAGAAACCAGGCAGGTACTTAACAATAGAATTTGGTGATATAACCGATACTGACTCTAAAAATAAAGTGGGAAGTGTTTTTACCAAAGAATTAAAAAAAATGCTTAAATTATTTTCTGCCGATAAGACAAAAAAAATTTTAGTTGTTGGGCTCGGAAATGATAAATCTACGCCAGATTCTTTAGGACCTTTAGTTGCAGATAAAATAATTGTGACAAGTCATTTGTTTGAAAGCGGAGAAACTGTTGATTCTTCATTTTCTAATGTTACCGCTATAACTCCAGGAGTTACTGGTGTAACTGGCATAGAAACAAGTGATTTTATAAAAGCTATAGTAAACCAAACAAAACCAAACATATTAATGGTAGTTGATGCTCTTGCTTCAAGTTCTATTTCAAGAGTTAATAAAAGTATACAAGTTACTGATTCAGGCATTTTTCCAGGAAGTGGAATAGGTAATAAAAGAAAAGAAATATCTAAGGAAACAATAGGAATACCTGTTTTATCTATAGGTATTCCAACCGTTGTTGATGCAACAACAATTGTTAGTGATACTATTAATTTTCTGCTAAAAAGTTATTCTTTTAATAAAAATCTTGAAAAAAAGAAAATTTCTAAATTGATAAATAAAACAGTAAATATTTTAAATAAAAAAGTTGATGTAGAGGTAGAAGATAAAAAAACTTTTTTAGGTTTAGTAGGTGCTTTAAGTGAGCAAGAAGTTAAAGAATTGGTATTTGAGGTTCTAACTCCCATGGGCTATAATTTTATGGTCACACCTAAAGAAATAGATTTTATTATAGAAAAACTAAGTGATATTATAAGTTATGGAATAAACCATAGCATCCATGATATTTAAAATTTTATTCGACAATAATACTATAGCTATCCTGTTATATTTATTATGGGTGATAAAATGAAACAATTTAAATTTAAAAAAATAAGAAAAAAAAGATTTACGAAGATAAAAATGTATGTTTTTATATTTCTATTCATTTTTTCCTATTTTTTTGTATTAAGATTTTGTGCAAAAAATAAGTTTAAAAATGAAGTTTTAACACCAAATATGAATTTTATTAATTTCAATATTAAAGATTTTGTTTTAACAAGTTTTGATTATAAGATTAATAAACCTATCTCTTTTTTGAATTATAATATTAAAAGTGCTGTTCAATTTGATACGAAAAAAAGTGCTGTCAAAGAAAGTCCAAAAAAAGAAAGTGATACTAAAGAGGTAGGAAAGGAAACTATAAATTTAGATACTCCTTTAGTTTACATATATAATACCCATCAGTCAGAATCCTACGTAGATTATTCAGTATATGATGCTGCAAATGTTTTAAGTGATAAGCTTAATGGTAATGGTATTAGTACTTATTTTGAAAGACAAAGTGTAACAGCTTTTTTACAGACAAATAAATTAAAATATTATGAATCTTATAAAGTTTCTAAAAAATATTTAAGTGAAGCTAAAAATAAGCACTCTACATTAACTTATTTTTTTGATATACATAGGGATTCTGTAAGTAAGAACTTAAGTACCTTAAATTATGAGGGCAAAAATTATGCTAAGGTTTTACTAATAGTTGGTACTGATAATCCTGGTTATAATAATAATCTTTCTAATGCTGAAAAATTAAATACTATTATATCAAGTAAAATTCCTGGTATTAGTAGAGGAATTATGAAAAAAGGTGGCAAAGGTGTTGACGGTGTATATAATCAAGATATATCCCCTAACTCTTTTTTGATTGAAGTTGGTAGCAATTATAATAGCAAAGAAGAAGTTTTAAGAACCATAAACGTTATATATGAATCAATTGTAGAATACTTAGGTGATAATAAATGATTAGCTATAAGAAAATTTTTCATGGGGTCATATGGTTCTTATTCCTTAGCTTTTTGGTACTTTATTTTTCTCAAGCTAGTGGGTATTATGAGAATTTAAATAATAAAAAAGCAACCCTTACAGAAGAAAAGATAAAGGAGTTTGAAGAAGACGTAAAAAAAGGAAAAGAAATAAAAATAGAAAACTACGTTGTTGATTTAAAAAAGGATTATGGAAATAGGGTTTCTGATTTTGGCCTTTTTACTTCACAAACTTTTGCTAAATACTTTGAAAAAGGGTTAACTGCTGTATTTAAAGGAATTGATAAAATGGTTAACAACTAAAATCACTAAATCTTTATATCTATAGAGTAAAAAGCCAATCTTGACATAATATTGTGTTGTGTTATAATACATGAAAATGCGAGGGATTTTATGACAAATGATTTAAGAGAAGATATTAAGAAATTACTAACTTCTATTTGCACTAAAACTAGTGATGGATTTGTGATTAATAGATATGAGGAAAAAATATTAAATACGGATGATGCTGGTTTGTGTTATTATTTTGCTAAAATTATAAAAGGAGCAAACGTGAAAGCTCTTGGTGAAATAGTAATAAAAAGTGGAGATTTAGAGTTGAATTATTCATTTCCCAAAAATATCGAAGGTGCAGATATAAAAACACATGAAAGAATAATTTTGAAAGCAAATAATCCTGAACTTAGCTATAAATTTGCAAGAGATGTAAGAGGCGCGGATATAAAAGCACACGAAAAAATAGTTTTGAGAGCAAAAGATCCAGGTCTTAGTAATGAATTTGCAGGAGGTGTAAAAGGTGCAAATATAAAAGCACACGAAAAAATAGTTTTGGAAGGGGATAATCTTGGCATTAGTTATTTGTTTGCAAAAGATGTAGAAGATGCAGACATAAAAGCACACGAAAAGAAAATTTTGAAATCAAATAAACTTGAACTTATTTATAAATTTGCAAGAGATGTAAGAGGCGCGGATATAAAAGCACACGAAAAAATAGTTTTGGAAGCAAAAGATCCAAGTCTTTGTTATGAATTTGCAAGAGTTGTAAAAGGTGCAAATATAAAAGCACACGAAAAAATAGTTTTGGAAGGGGATAATCTTGGCATTAGTTATTTGTTTGCAAGAGATGTAGAAAGTGCAGACATAAAAGCACATGAAAAGAAAATTTTGAAATCAAATAAGCTTGAACTTATTTATAAATTTGCAAGAGATGTAAGAGGTGCGGATATAAAAGCGCTCGAAAATAAAATATTAGATGCCAAAATTCCTATTATCTGTTTTAATTTTGCAAGAGATGTAGAAGGTGCAGACATAAAAGCTCACGAAAGTATAGTTAATGAGAGTGAGGACTGGAGATTAATAGAATACTTTGCAAAAGATGTAAAAGAAAATAATCCTGATTTATATGGCGTTGATATTATTGATCAAAATCTTATGGAACTTGATAGTATTTTAAGAATAGTTCAAAGAAAAAAAAGTAATTAACAAAAGGTAATTAACCATTTGACAAAGTAAGTTAATTTATATATAATCTAATTAACTTGTATAAATCTGTGCACAAGAGTAGTAACTAAAATGAAAGTTAAAGAAAGTAGTTGGTGGTGCAAAACTATACGGAAGTTTTAGTGAATGGACTTGTAAGAGGATACCGAAATAATAGTAGGCTATCACGGATGTTATCCGTTACCATATAACATATGTATGATGGTACGTATTAGGTGGCTAAATAAGATATATAACTCTTATCCTATGTGGATAAGAGTTTTTTTATAGGGGTGATAAAATGATATTAGATAGACGATGGTGTTATAAATATAATTTTTAAAGATAAATATATTAAAATTAGGAGGATATTATGAAAAGAATGTTAACTGGGTTACAACCTACTGGGGTTATAACTTTAGGTAATTATATAGGTGCTATTAAGCAAATGATTAAAAATCAAGATAAATATGAGTCTTATATTTTTGTTGCTGATTTGCACGCTATAACAGTACCTAAAGAAGATTTTAATTTAAAAGAAAATACAAGAAGTTTGATTGCGTTATATTTAGCTTGCGGTATTGATCCAAAGAAAAATACTATATTTGTACAATCACAAAATGAATATCATGCTAATTTATCTTGGGTATTAGAATGTAATACTTACTTTGGCGAATTATCCAGAATGCATCAGTTTAAAGAAAAGAGTAAGGGAAAAGAAAACTTTACGGCTGGTTTATTAACTTATCCTGTTTTAATGGCATCGGATATCTTAATATATGATACAGATATAGTTCCGGTTGGCATGGACCAAAAACAGCATGTTGAATTGGCTAGAGATGTTGCTGAAAGGTTTAACAACAAGTTTGGAAAAACGTTTGTTATTCCAGAACCTCTTATAAGTGATGTTGGAACTAAAATAATGGATTTAGTAGATCCTACAAAAAAAATGAGTAAGTCTAGTGAAAATCAAAATGGAGTTATAAGACTTCTTGATTCTTCTGATGAAATTAGAAAGAAAATAATAAAAGCAACTACTGATTCTGATTCTAAAGTAAAATTTGATAAAGATAAAAAGCCTGGTATATCTAATTTAATAAATATATATAAGTCACTTACGGGAAAAGAAATAGAGGAAATAGAAGAAGAATTTAAAGATAGTAATTATGGCCAGTTTAAAAAAGCAGTAGCTGATACAGTTGTTAAAGAAATAGAAGAAATACAAAAGCGTTATAAAGAGTATATAGATAGTGATATAATAGATATTATTCTTGAAGAAGGCTTAAAAAAGACGAGATTAATGGCTAAAGCAAAATTAGATGCTGTTAAAAGAAAGATAGGATTTTATAATTAATAAAGGCACTTTGTTAGTGCTTTTACTATTTATAATGCTAATTTGGTTGATTTATATAAAAAAAATTATATAATAATAAAGCGGAGGAAAAAATGAATACAATTGAAAGAGTAAAAAATGTTAATAAAGCAAGAAAAGTAAATGATAAGGCGTTAAAATATTATAGGTGGAAATTATTTTTTCTAAAAAAGAAAAATTTTATTGAAACATTAATTAGTACTAGAGATATTAAGGAAATTAATTTTTTTATTATGAACTTTAATAAAAAATTAACTTTAGAAGAATTGCTTGTTTTATCAGAAATTATATTTAATTCTAACGATAAAACTTCAATTAATAACTTTTTACATGATGCTAAAAGAATTATAGAGAAAAATATTGTTGCCTTTACTTCACTTATAAATGTTCTTGATAATAACGAATTAAAAAATAATTATTACAAGAAAATATTTACTTCTTTAGAAGAAAATCATAAAGAAGAAGATATTGTGAAATTAATTAGTGAATCTAATGATGCAGAAATTATATGTGATTATTTTGAAAAAAATAAAAAGTTATCGAAAAGTAATATAGATATGTTAACAAATGCGATTTGTAATCTTAATAATCCTGAAGCTATATGCAAATTTGCCAATAAAAGAGTTAATTTATCTTTTGATAATGTAAACGAACTAACCAAATGTATTTGCAAAATAGGTAGTGGAAAAGACATCGTTTTGTATGCATCTCAAACTTATAATTTAAATCATGATGATATTGAATTAATGGTTAATACACTTTGTAAAAGAAAAGATTTTGAAAGTATATGCGAGTTTGTTAAAAATTCAAAATATTTAACAAATAGCCAAATGGACGTTTTAACAAAAGCTATCTTAGAATCACAAAATGATGATCTTATTATTGCTTTTATTATAAATGCTAAGAATTTATCAAAAAATAATTTAGAATTAATAATTTTACATGCTAAGGAAACTTATAATGTAGAACTATTTGCAAAAATTATGCTTATTAGGCCTAATATAGATTATTTAAAAAAGGTATTTAAAGATGTTAAATCATTTATTAATTATTGTAATTATAAAGGCATTTCATTTGCAAAAACTGAAGCCCTAAAATATAAAGATTTTGATGAGCAAAAAGGTATAAAATTATTAAAACAAAAAGTAGCAAATTAGTGAGACTGCTGAAAAAGTAGTCAAAATTAAAACTGATAAATAGAAATAATTTCCTATTTATCAGTTTTTTATGATTTATATTATATTTTTGGCAAATAT
>CASDZZ010000035.1 GCA_949285875.1 uncultured bacterium
TAATAATTTATTTAATTTCTTAATTATATTATCATATTCATCCTTCTTTGGCAAATAAAAAGTACAAATTTTATCAATTAAAACCTGCACTTTTTAAATGTTTAGTGAATTTACAATTTACTTTTGAAATTCACCCCTTTTATAATCCTCCACCAGATCCAAAAGAATCTAGCTCTGCTTCAGTAACAGTTACATCTATTCTCATTCTTCTATTACCACATACAAATAAAGCTTCACCTTGATTATATTTTTTAATACTTTCTTTTTCTTGTTCATTAAGATCTATTAATTGTGATAAATCTTCAACACCTTGTTTTTTTAGTCCCATAACAAGGTAATAAGAAGCATTATCAAAAATAGCCTTTCCTTGAGTAATTACACTTGCTTCAGCAAAATCACTAGGTTGTTGGGTAATAAGCAATGTCCCACTATTATATTTTCTAGCTCTTCTTTGAATTTGTGCTAAAAAATCTGCTCCAATTGTATTTTTTCCAGAAAGTAATAAATGAGCTTCATCTACCATTAAAATTGTGTTTATTGATCTATCTAGACAGTGACTCCATGCATATTTTAAAATATTAAAGAATAATGCATCTCTTATGTTTTGATCAGCATTCATTAAGTCTTTTATGTTAAAAACAATAAACTTAGTACGTGGACTTATAGTAGTATGACCATCAAAATAGAATTTTAATTCTTTAACTAATGGCCTTATTTTTAATTCTAATTTTTCTAACACATCTCTTTCATGAGTTAATTGATCACCATAAGCCTCAATTCTTCTCAATAAAGTTTCATACAAATCAGAAAACGTAGGATATTGTTCTGATGTCAAATGAGAAAAATCTGTCTCAAAAGAAATTCCAAATCGCTGGTAAGTAAGCTGTGCAATTTCACTAAACATTGTAAGTACATCTTCTCCCATAGTAGGATCATAATATTTCATAAAAGCTTTTAAAAATTGCAACGTTTTAGTAAGTACCGTATACCCTAAACCTTGTCTTAATTCCTCATCATCTGCTTCTAAAATAACTTCTAAAGGATTAATCATACCAAACTGGCCACCTTTACCAAGATCAATAAAATCACCCTGTAATCTTGATACCATCTCTTCTAATTCACCTTCTGGATCAATTACTACAGATTTATAACCATTTCTTATATAAGTCCTTAATAATAATTTTGCAGCAGTAGATTTACCAGATCCCGTTGTACCCAAAATAATCATATTAGCATCATTTCTATTAAATTCTTTTCTTATTTGATAAAGAAATTGATTAAATAATATTACTCCTCCAGAGAAATCTGTTCCTAAAAGACAAGAAGGTCCTGGGTCTTTTAAACTATCAAAAATAAATGGATACATTGCCGCTACTGATGGAGTTGCTATTGGTGTACCAATTTGATCTTCAATATCTTGTTTAGGAAAAATAGGTAAAATGGATTTTAAAACTTTTCTTTGTTCAAACATAAGAGGTATTGCTCTCATTTCCAAAGTTAATAAATAATTTTTCATTTGTAACTTTTTCTGTTCTAATTCTTCTTTTGTATTAGCTGTAATTACAATATGCATTTGGAAATCAAAAATTCTAGACTGATTTGTTGTTATCATTTGAATAAAATCATTTAAAGAATCATAATCTTGCCTTAATTGTTCTTGCAAAGTTTTATCATTTTCTTTTTCATAAGCTGTTCTTAATTCTACCAATTGCTTGTTTAACATTTTTGCCATTATTGAGAAAGGAAGCGGAATATGTTTTATAACCATCTTTACTCCCGGATTACTAGTTATATTAGATAAAAAACCAGGGCTTATCCACTTTGGATAAGATATTACTGTTAAAATAGTATACCATTTATCATTTATAACAAACTCTGATGACTTAAACTCTAAACCTTTAGGAGCTAATTCTTTTTTTATATTCATCATGATAACACCGTCCCAAACTCAGTTTTTTCTCCAGCATTCAAGAAATTATCCAAAATACTTCTAAGGTCTTCGTTATTAGCTTGACTGGAAGCTAATCCAGCATTAGCTAATCCATTGATCATAATTCTTATCTTTTTTTGAATAATTTCTAAATTTCTTTCTTTGAATAGTAAGTAAAATTCAATATCAGAAACCATATCGCTAAATTGCTCAGCTTTGTTTAAATCTTGATTTATTAATTTTCTTATTACGGGATTTTGAACCTGGTTATACTGCATTTGCAATTCAGCAATATAAACAGATATATCTACAGGTCTATCAGCTACAACAAGCCAAAACTCAAAATCTAAAGTATTATAGAAATCTTTTAACCCATCTATAACATTAAATTGTTCTCCTTCTTCTAAAATAAATATATTTTTAGGCGTAACTTTTACACCAGCTACTTTATAACCATTATCTAGTTCTATCATATTATTTACAATAGTTCTTACTGGTACAAAGCTTTCGGTACTAATACTATTCCTTGAACTCATTTTTAACATCCCAACCTTTCCAAACTAATTGATTTCTATCAACAAAGTAAAAATTATATATATTAATTAGTACACATAAAATATTGTGATAATTAGGTACAGGTAGTACCAAAAAAGCACATATTAAGAAAGGTATTAAAACTATTATTCCTAAAAATAAAGATTGTGGTTGAAGAATTAAGAATAATATAAATGTTATTACGGTTCCAGTAGAAATAATACCTAAATCTACTGGTCTAAAAATATTAAATATTAACTGTGCTCTCTTAGTATTAGCTGGTATTAAATATTGATTCATAAATTATACCCCTTTCTATTTTTTCTCTTTATTATTTTTAGCATCTTCCATACTCTTATCTGCATTTTTTTGAGCCTTTGAAACCTTATCACTTGTTCCAGATACAAATGTATCTTGTGAAACTGTTGATACATTTTTCCTATCAAATCTCCAGTTTCCACCACCTAAATCTACATATTCACCAACGGGAGTAACAAACTTTCCGTTTACTTCTACCGCAAGTGGATTATCCTTAGGATTAAATCCATCCCCACCAACAAACTGTTCACTTGTTGCTGCTAAAATTGAAGCCTTTGTACTTGCTTCTGTAGCCCAAGCTTTTTGTTGTTTTTCAGCATCTGATATAGAATTCTTCAAAGCCTTAATATTATCAGAAGAGGCTTGTGCTGTCCAAAATTTATCTGAACAAACACTTTCTAATTTTGCTTTAATTGCCTGCTTTTCAGCAGGATTAGTTGAACTTTCATACCTTGCCATCAAATTAGCCGCATCCCCTCCAGGAATAAGATTAATTCGACCTGTTGTTGGATCAGTATAAGAAAAACCGCCTATATTGATAGTAGACATATCACCTAATACCTTAGAGTTATTAGCAATAGCTTCTGACAAAGAATTTCTTTGTGTTGATAGTTTGGTATTTAATTCGATAACTTCTTTTACAGCATTAAAGTATTCATTTTCAGTTTTTTGAGAATTTTTAGAAGTTTCCAATTTATGAAAATCTTGTAAAGCAAGAGACTGTTTAGATTTAAAATCTGTCACTAAACTTTTAATTCTATTTTGATCCGATATCGTTGTACCATTAGAATCTACAATAGAAGTAATTTGACCTGAACTATTATAATTTACAGATCTAATTAAATTCCTATTTTGCATATCAGCTAAATATGATTCGATTTCAGTTTGTGGATTTTTAGCAATAGGGTTACCATTTGAATCTACATAAGAACTACGTAAAGAATTGTTAAATTCTACCCCATTTTGATAACTAAGATTTTTATCACGCTTACCATTTGCATCTAAATGAATACCACGGTGCAGTGCCCTTGCTGTTTTATTCTCTTCAGTTTCTTTTAGTTTAGCTCTAATAGAAGCTTGGTCTAATCCTACTTTAGCACCATATTCCTCAGCTTTTTGACGAGCTTTTTCTTCCCTTTTCTCACTAAAAGTTTTAGCATCTCTGTTTATTAAACTTCTACCAGCCATTAATCCAGTGCTAAAATCTTTCAAGCCTTCTGAATTTTTACCCGAATAATTAGCTTTTGTATTTTTTACAGCCGCTCTTCCGCCTTGCCATATACTTCTCTCTTTTTCTAAACCTTTTTCTTTAGCGTTTTTATTAGCTACCCTTTGTTCATGCATACCTCCAAGTCTAGCCGCAGTATTTCTTGCTCTATTTCCGAGAAAATTCTTTCCCTTTTGAGCAGCAAATTTACCAGCAGCGTCTGTAGCCTTTTTAACAGCCCCTCCAACTAATGCAGCACCAGCTAGTTTCTTACCTATTCCGAGACCACCTAAACCAGCTCCGTCAGATATTCCAATCATATCACCAATCCATTTAGGTGCTTTTTTAGCAAAAATTAAAATTGCTAAAATCATAATTAACTTTATAAAAGCATTATCACCAGGAATATTACGCATCAAACCACTTAAATTTGAAAGGAAAAGTAACATTAGTGAAATTATAGCTATCTTTATAAATAAACTAGCGTAGGATTTACCTGTAGCAGTAAGCCATTTTTTAAAAGGCCCATTCGTTGAGGAGGAAGGGTCAATATATGTAACAACAAATAATGGTGAAAGTACTTCTAAAGCTAGTAATTCTATAGATCGCACCGCAATATCTATGGCAAAGCTTAAAAACACATACGTCACAAACAACCCTATACCCAAAGTCACAAAAGGAATATAATCATAGGCAAAAATATATTCTCCATTAACTTTATCAAATACAGCAATATCATTAGATAAAGTTGAAAACCTAACTTTATTTTCATTCCAATTCTGACAAACTTGTTTCATCTCATTACTAGGAGAATAACCTGTTATTGTTCCATTGCCAGAACAATCTTTTTTCATAGAATCATTTGAAACATCTCCAAATAATCTGCTATCAGGCTTAATTAAAGATTTTATAGTTGTTAATTGAACCAAAACTCCTGGACTATCATTATCATTTAACTCATCTTGATTATTTGATTCTTCCTTAGGAGGTTTATATAATTCAGTACCAGCAATAAATTTTGATATATAATTATTTTCAATAACTAAATTTTGTAATTCCCTCGAAGCTTGAAAAAGTATAGGAACAGCTATAAATAAAACTATAGTTATAACTAATCTCACTAATACATTTCCTATTCCCTTTTTTTCTTCTGTTAATTTATCAGGAGATATCATAGAATTTATTAAAATTAAGGCTATTCTAAATAATGCAAAAATTCCAACCAAAACGTAAGCATTTCTCATTATGTTTTCTACTATACCCTTTACGACAGTTTCATCAAAACCAGCACTAACTGAAATCATCAAGCTATAGGCATTATCAACAAAAGCAAACCCTATGGAATCTATCCATAAAAGCATGCTTTTAACAAAAGCCCAACCTTTCATTAACCAATCCATAATCTCACTCCTTTAAAAACAAAAATCAATACCTACAAAAACAAAAATAGTTTTTAATATTAATGGTAAAGCTAGTAATAAAATTAAGGCTAAAACACGTTTTACAGTTGCAGAACTAGCTTTTTTTACTGCTTCAGCATCATCTTTAAAAGTTGCCTTTAAAAAATCAAAAGTACAAAGAACAATAAGTCCAATAGGAGATAATACTACAACATATTCCCAAATAGTATGTATAAAAACTTTCATTTTTTCATCACAAACTATTTTTTCACTAGCATATTCTTTTTCTTCATCAGTATAAAGTGGAACATCATTATTTTTAACTGTAGTTGTCGTATACGGTTTTTCTCCATTTATCACAGCATTTTCACCATGAGCAGAACCAACCACTCCCGAAGATTCAATTGGCTTATCTTCTACTGAATCTACCGTAGTATTAAAAGTAGATTCCCCCTCCGGCTTAGCTTTCTTGACAACAAATCTTGCATCATCAAATTTTTTTACTTCACCTTTTTCGTTAACATAACTTCCCCCTGCTACTATATGACTTACAAGGCCCTTATTTATTCTTACATAAATAGCAGCAACTTCCTTTCCTTTTATATCAAAATTAAGTTCACATACAGGTGTTTTAGATTCTAAATTATTAAATAATTTAAAATAGCCTTCATTCAATTTATGACCATTCTTATTCGCAGTAAATTCTACTACTAGTTCTCTTTCTTTTTCACTCCAATTATTATATCCTGGAAAAAATAAATCATATCTAATTTGACCATTAACATACTTATACACATTTACATTAGAAGAAGATTGAACAGATTTATCTTCCTTAAACATAAAAGCTCCATAACCAAAAGGTTTTGAGTAATCACTACTTATGTTACATTTTTGAGCCGCTGAAACAAAACTTATATTAAAAAATGTAATAACAATAAGAAACAATAGCTTTTTTAAAACTTTTTTTATCATCTTATTTCACCCTATCTTAGCACTTTAATATTTTACTTTATTTTAACATTTTTTAATTTAAAATAAAACCTTTTTACCCTAAATATTTAATAATAATTAAAAAAAGATGATAAAATCACCTTTTATATATTTAAATCAATACCATTATCTTTATTATTGGTCCAACAACTTTTCCAATCTGGTGTACCAATCAATCCCATTATTACACTTACTAATAAAGGTATTAAAAATACTATAACACCAGCAATTAAACGTTTAAATAAAGTTTGTTGATGTTTTTTTATTTCTTCATCCTTACCAGCTATTACGGCTCTTACTAAATCAATTGTTCCCATTAAAATCAATATTATAGGTACTGCCCATTGAATTATTTTAAGAACCATTCCAACTATTCCTATAATTTGTCCAACCTGTTCAGTACAGATTTCATTATTAGCTAATAAATACATAATTTTCCTCCCATCTATTCAATACTAATATGATATATTATTTTTAAGAAATTGTCAATCAAAATATTTTTATGCAAAATTTTTATCATGCAATGCTTAAATAAACCATTTGTATATTTTCTTAATTAGTGTTAAAATTGTTTTAGGTGATTTAAATGAAGAAATTATTAATATTTTTAACAATTGTAACAAGCTGTTTGTTATTATTATCCGGCTGTAAAACTAAAGAAAAGAAAATTGTAGATATTACTTTGGATGAGTTTAAGAAAAAAATAGAAAACAAAGAAACTTTCCCTTTATTTATAGGTAATGATAGTTGTTCACACTGTATAAGTTACTTACCTATTTTAAAAAAGGTAGTAGAAGATTATGATATAACGCTTTATCATTTAGATAATAGCAAGCTTTCAGAAGACGAATTATCTGAATTTAATTCTTATATTAATATATCCGGAACACCAACTGTAGTTTTTATAACTAATGGTGAAGAGGAAACAACCTTAAACAGAATTAATGGTGAAGTTTCTAGAGAAGCTACCATTTCTAGATTTAAAACAAATGGCTATATCAAATAAAAAAATAAAAGGTAATAATGAGACTGCTGAAAAAGTAGTCAAAATTAAAACTGATAAATAGAAATAATTTCCTATTTATCAGTTTTTTATGATTTATATTATATTTTTGGCAAATAT
>CASDZZ010000036.1 GCA_949285875.1 uncultured bacterium
AGATTGTTTTTAATAATATAATTTAGTAAAATAAATATTAGAAAGGAAGTTAAAAATTATGTGGGAACAAATTTTATGGTTAATAATTGGTCTTGTTTCAGGTGCGGTAATAGGTTTTTTTGCATCCCGAGCATTTATGAAAAAATATCTAAAGAATAATCCACCTATTAATGAGAAAATGATAAAAATAATGATGCAACAGATGGGAAGAACCCCAAGTCAAAAACAGATTAATCAAATGATGAAAGCAATGAACAAAGTTCAGTAGTTTGTTGCTTTTTTTATGTTATTATAATATTAGAGGTATAAATATGAAGTGTGTAAGATGTAATAATGAGTTAAAAGAAAGTGATTTATATTGTGATAGGTGTGGTACTCTAGTACTTGATAATCCAAAAAATAAAATTATTAAAGAATTAGCTTTAGAAACTTATAATGAAGAAAATAAAAAGCCAAGTAAGATTGAGAAGATATTTAAATGGTTAGAAGAAAATAAATTCTTTTTTATAATTTCTAATATAGTAGTATATATCATATTTGTAATTTGGGCTCGTTATAATTTATTTGGAAAATCTTTTTCTTTGTGGAATGTACTATTTTTTTCTGGCATATTTTATTTTTATATAATATGTTTTGAGATGTTATTTAAAAAGGCAGGCATTAACTGGTGTGGTATTTTTGTTCCTATTTATAATTTTTATATTATTTTCAAACTTGCTTTTCAAAATGGTTTTTGGAGTTTTATTTTAATTTTTCCGTTTTTAGGAAGTTTGTTTTCAGAAGTTTTAATGTTAGTACCTGGGTTAGGTCTAGTAGCATATGTTCTTTCACTAGCTAGTATTCTTCTAATTATTTTTGTTATTTTATTTAAAATAGGAAGACGTTTTAATACAAGCGGAATTATTACAATGTTATTTCCTTTGATTATAATTCCAATATTAGCTTTTGATTCAAATTATAAGCATGAAAGTTTAAACACTAATTAAATAAAAAGTAAAATGCAAATATAAGTTAAAAAGTGTAAAGGAATTTTGCACTTTTTTGATATTTTGTGATATAATCGTTTTGGCATAAAAATCTAGAAGGAGTTTGATAAGATGGTAAAGTACGATGAATCGTCTATTAAAATATTAGAGGGTCTTGAGGCAGTAAGAAAAAGACCAGGTATGTATATAGGTTCTACTGATAAAAGAGGACTTCATCATTTAGTATGGGAAATAGTTGATAATGGTATTGATGAAGTTATAAATGGATACGGTAACTACATAAAAGTTATTATTCATAAAGATGGTTCAGTATCAGTAAGTGACGAGGGACGTGGTGTACCTGTTGGAATGCATGTATCTGGAAAATCAACTCCAGAAGTTATATATACGGTTTTACATGCTGGTGGAAAATTCCAAGAAGGCGGTTATAAAGTATCGGGTGGTCTTCATGGTGTAGGTGCATCGGTTGTTAATGCTTTATCAAAATGGATGAAGGTTACTACTTGCCGTGATGGCGGAAAATACGAAATAAGTTTTAAAGAAGGCGGAAAATTAGATGAACCTTTAAAAAAGGTAGGAACTACTAACAAAACAGGTACTACGGTTAGGTTTTTACCAGATGATAGTATTTTTTCTACTACAACATTTTCATTTACTACGATTTGTGAAAGAATGCAGGAATCTGCATTTCTACTTAAAGGACTTACGGTAGAAGTAGTTGACGAAGAAGATGAAAAAGAAGCTAAGTATCATTATGAAAAAGGGCTTGAAGCTTTTGTAGAATATTTAAATGAAGATAAAAATGCTATTCATAAAGTAGTAGGTTTTGAAGGAGTAAAAGATAAGATAGGAGTAGAGTGTGCTCTTCAGTATACAGAAGGTTATTCTGAAAACGTTGTTTCCTTTGTTAATAATGTTAAAACAGCTGATGGAGGAACTCATGAAGTGGGTCTTAAGACTGCTTTAACTAAAGTATTTAATGATTATGCTAAGACTAATGGATTTTTAAAGGCTAAGGATAAAAAGTTTGAAGGTCCTGACGTAAGAGAAGGGTTAACCGTTATTTTATCTTTAAAAATACCAGAAGATTTACTTCAGTTTGAGGGTCAAACTAAGGGTAAACTTGGAACACCTATTGCAAGAACGGTTGTTGAAAACATAGTAACTGAAAAGATGCAATTTTTCTTAGAGGAAAATAAAACGATTGCAACCGAAATAATTAATAAAGCTTTAAAAGGTAAAGCAGCTCGTGAAGCAGCTAGAAAAGCAAGGGAAGAAGCTCGTAAGGGAAAAAGTACTAAAAAGGAAAAGAACTTGTCTGATAAACTTACTCCCGCTCAGAAAAAGGATCCTAAGAAAAATGAATTATACTTAGTAGAGGGTGATTCAGCCGGTGGATCTGCAAAAGGTGGAAGAGATAGAACGTTTCAAGCTATTTTACCTTTAAGAGGTAAGGTAATTAATACCGAAAGAGCTAAAATAGAAGATATTTTTAAAAACCAAGAAATAAATACGATGATTCATACCATTGGAGCAGGTGTTGGATCTGACTTTGATATTAACGAATGTAATTATGATAAGATAATTATCATGACCGATGCCGATGATGATGGGGCACATATTCAGGTTTTACTTTTAACTTTCTTCTATAGATATATGAGACCATTAATAGAAGCTGGAAAAGTATATGTTGCGCTTCCTCCGTTCTTTAAGGTTACCATGAATAAAAAAATAACTTATGTTTGGACAAAAGAAGAGCTAGAAGAACTAACAAAGGGTAAAAGTAATTCTACATATGACGTAAATAGATTTAAAGGTCTTGGTGAAATGGATGCAACTCAGCTTTGGGAAACAACCATGAATCCGGAAACAAGAAATTTAATAAGGGTAAAAATAACTGATGCTGCTTTAGCGGAAAAAAGAGTATCAGTTTTAATGGGAGATAACGTAGAACCTAGAAAAGAATGGATTGATGAAAACGTTATATTCTCTTTAGAAGATGATTATAAAATTAATGCTTAGGAGGTGAAAAAGTGAAAAGTGCTGTAGAAAGAATTGAAGAATATTCTTTAGAAGAAATAATGGGTGAAAGATTTGGAAGGTATTCAAAGTATATTATTCAAGATAGAGCGATACCAGACGTAAGAGATGGTTTAAAGCCAGTTCAAAGAAGAATATTATATTCTATGTACAAAGCTCATAATACTTATGATAAAAAAAGAGTTAAGTGTGCTAATGCGGTAGGAGATATAATGGGTAAGTATCATCCACATGGTGACTCTAGTATATATGAAGCTTTAGTAAGAATGAGTCAGTCTTGGAAAGCAAGAATACCATATATTGACTTTCAAGGTAATAATGGTTCAATAGATGGTGATGGACCAGCAGCTTATCGTTATACTGAAGCAAGATTATCTAAGTTTAGTAATACGCTTTTAAAGGATATAGAAAAAGATACGGTTAAAATGGCTCCTAACTATGCTGATACTTTGTTAGAACCTACGGTGCTCCCAGCAGGATTTCCTAATCTTTTAGTAGGTGGTGCCATGGGAATATCAGCAGGATATGCAACTAATATTCCAACCCATAACTTAGGAGAAGTAATTGATGCAACGATAAAGAGAATAGATTCTCCTAATTGCTCTTTAGATACCATTATGGAAATATTACCAGGACCTGATTTTCCAACAGGTGGTATAGCATTAGGAAAAAAAGGTATTAAAGAAGCATACGAAACTGGTAAAGGTAAAATATTTATAAGAGCTAATTATACTATTGAAAAAGATAAGAAAGGTCAGCAAATAATTCTTCATGATATTCCTTATGAAGTTAATCGTGCAGCTTTAATTAAAAGAATAAATGACATAAGAATAGAAAAGAAGATTGATGGTATATTAGATGCTAGGGATGAAAGTGATAAAGATGTAGGTTATAGAATTGCGGTAGATTTAAAGAAAGATGCTAATGCTGAGTTTATTGTAAATTACTTGCTTAAGAATACCGATATGCAAGTTTCTTATAACTTTAACATGATAGTAATTGCTAATAGAAGACCTAAGCAATTAGGATTACTGGCTATCCTAGATTACTATATAGCACATAAAAAAGAAGTAGTAACTAATAGAACAAAGTTTGATCTAGAAAACGCTAAGAATAAACTTCATATTTTAGAAGGTTTAGTAAAAGCTATAAGTATTTTAGATGAAGTAATAAAAGTTATTAGAGAATCTAAAAATAAAGCTAATGCAATAGAAAACTTAGTAAAAGAATTTAAATTTACTGAAGCTCAAGCAACCGCTATCGTTAATTTACAATTATATAGATTAACTAATACTGATATAACAGAAATTGAAGAAGAAATGAAAAAACTTACTAATTTAGTTTTAGAGTATAAAAAAATATTAAGTGATGAAAATGAACTAAAGAAGGTTATGAAACAAGAGCTAAGAGAAGTAAAAAAAGAATTTGCTTTACCAAGAATAACAAAAATAGAAGATGAGATAGAAGAAATAAAAATAGATGA
The DNA here is from genome assembly GCA_949285875.1 of uncultured bacterium. Classification (GTDB taxonomy): domain Bacteria; phylum Bacillota_I; class Bacilli_A; order RF39; family UBA660; genus Aphodocola. The sequence continues at coordinate 4,510 of CASDZZ010000036.1, forward strand.
AACAATGCTTTTACCTAAAGAAGATGTTATTGTGGTAGTAACAAACGAAGGCTATGTAAAAAGGGTTTCTAAAAAGTCATACGCAGCATCTGACGGAGAGGATACATTAGTTAAGGAAAATGACTATGTTACTGGATTATTTGAACAAAATACTTTAGATACATTGTTACTATTTACTAACAAAGGAAATTATTTATATGTTCCGGTGCATGAAGTTCCAGAACTAAAATGGAAAGAGCTTGGAAAACATATAAGTAATATTATTCCTATCTCTCCAGAAGAAAGAATAATAAAAGCAATTCCTATTAAAGAGTTTGATAGCGAAAGACAAATAATTACCTTTACTAAAAATGGTATGGTAAAGAAAACTATTTTATCTGAGTTTAAGGTACAACGTTATTCTAAACCTATTATGTTTATTAAGTTAAAAGATGATGATGAAGTAATAGAAGTTACGATAGAACCTTATAGTGAAGTATTTATTGCAACAAAAAATGGATACGGACTTTGGTATGATAGAGAAGAAATACCTGCTATAGGACTTAAAACAGCTGGTGTTAAAGCTATAAACTTAAAAGATGATGTCGTAACAAGTGCATGTGTTTTTAATGGCTTAAGTGAATATGTTACCGTAATAACTTATAAAGGTCTTGCAAAACGTATTAAGCTAACAGAATTTGAAAAAACATCAAGAGCAAAAAGAGGCCTATTATTATTAAGAGAAGTAAAAAGTAATCCTCAAGAAGTAATTAAAACTTTTGTGTCTGATGCAAAACATAATATAATAATAAGAACTGAATCAAAAGACAAAGAACTTAAATTAACGGAAATTCCAATAATGGATAGATATTCTACCGGTAGTACTATTTCTAAAGATAAGTTAAAAGAAGTTTTTGAGATAAGTAACTTATCTAAAGATGAAAGGATAGAAAACGTATCTAAACCAGTATCAAAAGAAGAATCAAGAGAAAAAAAGGAAGTATCTTTAAAAGAAATAGATGATAAATTTATGACCATTGATGATTTTTTGGATAATTTTGAATAATCTTCATAAAAACTATTAACATATGTACTGTTAATAGTTTTTTCTTGAATAAACAAATCACTTGTGATAATATTTAATTAGAGAGGATAAGTAGTTATGAAAGACAAGTTAAAACAAAGGAAAATACTAATTGTAGTACTAGCTGTAATACTTACTTTGTCAGTAGGTTATGCAATATTTAGTGAATCATTAAATATTAGTGGTTCAGCATCAACTGGAAGTACTAACTTTAATATTGTGTTTGATAGGGTAGGAAACATAAGAGAAGTAGAAGCAAGTAATACAACAGCAGAGATAAAAGAAAGTGGTAAGAAGCTTGAAATAAACGTACCAGGACTTTCTATGCCAACAGCATATGCAATAATACCAGTTATAATAAAAAATAACGGAGATATAACAGCAAAGGTAAAAGAAATTAGAACAGAAGGTCTTGATACTACTGATATAAAAGTAACCTACGAGGGACTAGCTAAAGAAGATATCTTCAATCCAAATGATGAAAAAGAAGTAAATATTAAAGTGATTTGGGATAGATCATCTACAAGTACAAGTGTAGAAGCTTCATTTAGTATAGAAATAGTATATGAACAAGTAGTAAGTGGTAGTGTAACAACAACTACTCCTGTCACTGACAACAGGTTTGTATACGAAGGAACAAAACTTGTAAGATTAACACCTGAAGGTGAAGAATATTTTAAAAATTCTGAAAATACTGAAGTTATAATACCAGAAGGAACAACAGAGATAGGTGGTGGGGCTTTTATTATCCCAACAAACTATACAGAAGAGAAAATCCCAGATTTTGATTATATTGAGGAAATGCTTGAAAAATATCCTGATACAAATGAAATTCCTCCCGAAGAAAAAGAAAAATATGATACTGAATTTGCAAAATTTGAGTCTATGTTGTCGGATAGCCTGGGTTTTGTTCAAATATTTAGCGGAAAAACATTAAGATTGTCAGAAGGTTTGAAAAAAATTGGAATGTATTCTTTTGCTGCTATTTCATTTACAGGTGATTTAACATTACCTGATAGTGTTACAGAAATAGATGGCGGAGCTTTTACAATGACGGGATTTAACGGAACACTAAAACTATCAAATAATTTAAAAACAATAGAAGGAGCAACTTTTAGCAATGCCAAATTCACAGGAGATCTTATAATACCGGATAGTGTTACAGAAATAGGAGGCTCAGCATTTGATGGAACTACTTTTAATGGTACATTAACATTATCAAATAATTTAAAAACAATAGGTGCGGTTGCTTTTTATAATTCTTTTTTTATAGGTGAATTATATATTCCAGATAGTGTTTTAACTATAGAATATGGAGTTTTTAAAGGTTGCAAGAATATAACGTCAGTATCAGTTTCTTCAAATACATTATATGAAGGTGATAGTTTTCCTGAGGATATACCAATTACAAAAAGATAATTTATGTGAAAGGATAAGTGGTTATGAAGGATAAGTTAAAACAAAGGAAAATATTGATTGTAGTACTAGCTGTAATACTTACTTTGTCGGTAGGTTATGCAATATTTAGTGAATCATTAAATATTAGTGGTTCAGCATCAACTGGAAGTACTAACTTTAATATCGTGTTTGATAGGGTTGGTAATATAAGAGAAGTAGAAGCAAGTAATACAACAGCAGAGATAAAAGAAAGTGGTAAGAAGCTTGAAATAAACGTACCAGGACTTTCTATGCCAACAGCATATACAATAATACCAGTTACAATAAAAAATAACGGAGATATAACAGCAAAGGTAAAAGAAATTAGAACAGAAGGACTTGATACTACTGATATAAAAGTAACTT
>CASDZZ010000037.1 GCA_949285875.1 uncultured bacterium
GCATAATACATCACCATTGTTCTTATATATATTATACCAAAACAAAAAGACTACTGATATAATTTACAGTAATCTTTGTATACTTTTTCAGCAGTCTCGCAAGGGATACCTTGTTTTTTTGTTTATTTATGTTAAAATATTATTGGATGTGAGTTTTTTGAATATAAATGAATTGAATGTAGGTGTTTTGGCTTATATAGGAGATGCCGTTTATGAAGTTTTAATAAGAAAATATTTGGTAGGTAAAAATTTGGGCAAGGTAAACTTATTACAAAAAGAAGCTGTTAATTATGTTAGCGCAAAGTCTCAGGCATTAATTTTAGATAAGCTTCTTGAACAAAATATTTTCTCAGAAGATGAGTTATATACTATAAATAGAGCAAGAAATTATAAACCAAATTCTAAACCTAAATATGTTAATATAATAGTTTATAAAAAAGCTACTGCTTTAGAAGCTCTATTTGGTATGCTATATTTAGACAAAAAAATAGAAAGAATAAATTATATAATAAAAATGATTTTAGGTGATTAGTATGTATGTGTGTGGTAAAAATGTATGTAGAGAGTTATTACTTAATAATAGAAAAGTAGAAAAATTATATTTAAGTGAAAGTTTTAAGGATAGAGAATTTTTAGATTTAGTTAGTAAGAAGAATATTAAGGCTACCATATTGTCAAAATTTGAAATGGACAGGATTAAATTCGAAAATCATCAAGGAATAATTATGAAAATAGAAGATTATAAATATTTGAACGAAAAAGAAATGCTTGATAATTTACCTGAAAATCCATTTATAGTAATTTTAGATCATATTGAAGATCCTCATAATTTTGGGGCTATTATAAGAACTTGTGAAGCTGCAGGTGTTCATTATATAATAATTCCTAAAAACAGAAGTGTATCAGTGAATGAAACAGTGATGAAAACAAGTGTTGGTGCTCTTGACAATGTAAAAATTGTTTTGGTTACAAATCTAAATAATATTATTAATAAATTAAAAGAAAAAGGAGTTTGGGTTGTAGGAACTGATATGAAAGATAGTGTCGTATACACGGAAATAGACTATAAATTACCAATAGCTTTAGTTATCGGTAGTGAAGGTTTTGGTATGAGTAATTTAGTTAAAAAAAATTGTGATTTTATAGCTAGAATACCAATGTTTGGAAAAATAAATAGTTTAAATGCTTCTGTTGCGACTGGAGTTATGATTTATGAAGTAGTAAGACAACGAAATTAAGAAGGGAGAAAAATGAATAAGAAAACTAAACTATATGAGGAAGATGGGGAATTACTTTATTTAGTTTCTGAAAATAATGAAGAAGCTAATGAGATCATCTTTAAAAAGTATGAACCGGTAATTGATTATTATGCAAAAAAGTATGTTGGTTTAGTAGAAGGAAAAGGAATAGATTATAATGATCTTTATCAAGAAGGACTTATTGGACTTGATTCAGCTATAAAAAACTACAAAGATCATAAAGATATAAAATTTTCCACTTTTGCTTTCATGTGCATAAAAAGAAAAATTTTTACGGCAATAAAAATGGCAAATAGAAAAAAGTATAGTATTTTAAATGAATCTTATTCTTTAGATTATCAAACTGAAGATGATAAGTTAAGTCTTGAAAATATAATTAAAACAAATATGGAAAGTGTTGAAGACATATTAGTAAGTAAGGAAAATTTAAATTTTTTTAATAAAAGAATTGATGAAGAATTAACATCGTTTGAGAAAGATGTCTATAAATATAGACTAAATGGTTTTTCTTATGAAGAAATTTCTAATACTTTAGGTAAAACTACTAAATCTATAGAAAGTGCTTTATTTAGGATAAGAATTAAATTAAGAAAAATATTAAATGAAATTGACTAATTTATTTATTTGTGCTAATATGTTATCAGATGCACGAAAGTGTTTTTTATTTTACAAAAAAGGAGATTTATATGGCAAAAGCAAAGAAAAAAACTAATTTAATAAATTTTTTCAAAGTATTTTTTTCTGATTTGAAGAAGGAAGTAGGAAAAGTAATTTGGACTTCTAATAAAAATTTAATTAAATACTCTGTTATAACGTTAGTTTTTATGGTTTTTATATGTTTGTTTTTCGTTGGAACGGATCTTTTGATAGCGCTTATATCTTATGTAAAGGAGTTGTTGGTTTAGTATGGAAGAAAAGCAATGGTATGTAGTTAATACTTATTCTGGACATGAAGCCAAAGTAAAAGAAAAGTTAGACATGAGAATTAATTCTATGGATATGCAAGAAAATATATTTAGGGTAATCGTTCCCGAAAGAAAAGAAGTAGAAATTAAAGACGGAAAGAAAAAAGAAAAAGTAAAGAAATTATTTCCTGGATATGTTTTAGTTGAAATGATTATGTCTGATGAGTCTTGGTATATAGTACGTAATACACCAGGTGTAACTGGATTTTTAGGTTCTTCTGGTAAAGGTGCTAAACCAGTTCCTTTATATCCAGATGAAGTAGATAGAATATTTAAAGAAATTGGTATGGATAAGGATAACGTTGTTGTTAATTATGAAGTTGGTGACAATGTTAAGATTACTGATGGGCCATTTAAGATGTTAGCTGGTAAAATCGTAGAGTTAGATGTTGAAACAGGAAAAGCTGTAGTAGCTATCGACTTATTTGGACAAGAAACTAATGTAGAATTAGAACTTACTCAATTTACAAAAGAATAAAAGTAAAAAAGTCTTGCTTTTATCATATATGCTGTGATAAAATGTTAGTCGCAGCTATGTTTATATAGATGAAAGAAATAAGTGGAAGGCGCGGATTTAAAAAAGAGCTATTTGACCACTCGCGAAAAAAAATTATAGGAGGTGTTTTTCGTGGCAAAAGAAGTTGTAAAAATGATTAAATTACAGTTGCCAGCAGGTAAAGCAACACCAGCTCCTCCAGTAGGAACAGTGTTAGGACCAGCAGGGGTTAACTCAGGAGAATTCTGTGTTAAATATAATGATGCAACTAGGGACAAAATGGGAGATATAATTCCAGTTGAAATTACTATTTATGATGATAGAAGTTTTGACTTAAGATTTTTAACTCCACCAACAGCATTCTTACTTAAGAAATATTCTAAAGTTAAAGCCGGATCAGCTAAGGGTTCAGTAGAAAAAGTTGGATCAATTACTAAAGAACAATTAAAAGAAATTGCTGAAATTAAGTTACCTGATTTAAACGCATATACTGTAGAAGAAGCTATGAAAATAGTTGCAGGTACTGCTAAGAATATGGGTATCGAAATTACAGAATAATAATATAAATAAAATACAATAATAATCACATAGATTTATCTAGGTGGGAGGAAAATCCGCTATATACCACAAGGAGGTAAAAGAATGAAGAAGAAAAGTAAAAAGTATACAGAAGCTTTGAGCAAAGTAGAAAAAGGTAAATTATATACTCTTGAAGAAGCTGTAAAATTGGTTAAAGAAACTTCAACTTCTAAGTTTGATGGAACAGTAGAATTAGCTATTAGATTAAACTTAGATACTAAAAAGAATGATCAACAACTAAGAGGTGCTATCGTGTTACCACATGGTACTGGTAAAACTAAAAAAGTATTAGTTTTAGCAAAAGGTGATCAAGCTAAAGCAGCTACTGAAGCTGGAGCTGATTACGTTGGTGATGTTGACATGATTACTAAAATCGATAAAGAAAATTGGTTTGATTTTGATGTAATTATTGCAACTCCAGAAATGATGCCTCTACTAGGAAGATTAGGTAAGGTTTTAGGTCCAAAAGGATTAATGCCTAACCCAAAAACTGGTACGGTTACAGTTGATACTAAAAAAGCAGTTGAAGATGTTAAAAAGGGTCGTGTTGAATATAGAACAGATTCTTATGCTAACGTTCATGCATTAGTTGGTAAAGTTTCATTTGATGATGAAAAGTTAGCTGATAACATAAGAGCATTCGTTGAAGTTATTATTAAATCAAAACCACAAGCAGCTAAAGGTGTATACATTAAAAACATTTCTATAGCTTCAACTATGGGTCCTGGAATCAAAGTAGATCCAAGTTCATTTGACAAATAAAAAAAATTAGTATAAAATAATTAACAATTATTGCTTAATTGCAGTGATTATATAAAGTACCAAAGACAGTAGGAGCCTTAAGCATAACTATTATTCCTACCGAGGACTATAAATCATTTAGGGTTATAAGGTCTTTATTTGGTAGCAAGTAAAGACCTTTTAATATTTAGGTACTTATTACTAATAGAAGGAGGAAAGGACATGGCAAACAAAGCGATTATTGCAAAGAAAGAAGAAGTAGTAAACGAAATAGCTGAACGTGTTAAAAATGCTAACAGTGTTGTTTTGTTTGATTACCGTGGTTTAACTGATGCTGAGATAACTCAGTTACGTCGTAGATTACGTGAATCTGAATCTTCTTATAAAGTATATAAAAATACTTTAACAAAAAGAGCTTTTGATCAGTTATCTATCAACTTAGATGATTGCTTAGAAGGTCCATCTGCTATTGCTACATCAGAAGATGCTATTGCACCTATAAAAGTATTAGCTGATTTCGCAAAAGATCATCCTGCTTTAGAATTAAAGGGTGGTATTGTAGATGGAAAAGAAACTTCATTAGAAGAATTAAAAGAGTTAGCAACTATACCATCAAGAGATGGATTATTAACAATGCTTGCTGCTGGATTAATGGAGCATGTTAAAAACGTTGCAATCTGTCTTGACTTACATAGTCAAAATTTAGAAGAAGAAAAATAATAGGAGGAATATGTAATGGCAAAATTAAGTACACAAGAAATTATTGATGCAATTAAAGAAATGAAAATTCTTGAAGTAAAAGAATTAGTAGACGCAATGAAAGAGGAATTTGGTGTTGATCCAAGTGCTGTAGCTGTAGCTGCTGCACCAGCTGCTGCTGCTGAAGAAGAAAAAACTTCTGCAACTGTAGTATTAAAAGATGCTGGTTCAACTAAGATTCAAGTAATCAAAGTAATTAGAGATATTACTGGTTTAGGATTAATGGAAGCTAAGAAGTTAGCTGACGAAGGTGGAAACATAAAAGAAAACGCACCTATGGATGAAGCTAATGATATTAAAGCTAAGTTAGAAGAAGCTGGCGCTACTGTTGAACTTGCTTAATTAGTTAATAAGTACTATAATAAGACTACATTTGGTAGTCTTATTTTTTTATGGAGGAGAATGTATGGGACACTATTTTACTAATGACAAAAATTTAGCTCACAACAAAGAAAAAGTTAATGTTGTTATCCACAGCATAGATTATTATTTTTATACAGATAATGGGGTATTTTCTAAAGGAGAATTAGATTTTGGAACAGAATTATTATTAAAAACGTTAGAATATAGTTTTCCACAAGAAAAGCGTGCTCTTGATATAGGGTGTGGATGTGGACCTATAGGAATATGTTTATCAAAATTAGGTTTTACTGTGGATATGTGTGATGTAAATGAACGCGCAATTAATTTAACAAAAACAGCCTTAGAAGAACAGGGTATTTTCGCAAACGTATTTTTGTCTGATGCTTATAGTAACATAAAAGAAAAATATGATTATATAATATCTAATCCTCCAATAAGGGTTGGAAAAGAAAAACTATATGAAATAATAATGGGTGCTAAAAATTATTTAAAAGATAACGGTGAATTATGGATTGTGGTAAGAAAAAAACAAGGTGCTGATTCTTTGGTACGTGATATGAAAAATGTTTTTAAACTAGTTGACGTAATAACTAAAAAAAAGGGTTTTTATATAATTAAAGCAAAATGATTGTGAAAAGATAATAGAAACACCAAAAATTAAATAATTATTTCAAACAAATATTTTTAATAATCGTTGAATCAATCTAAAGTGCACAATTAAGTGCAATTTAAAGTTGAATGTGTATTTTTAAAAGAAAATGCACATTTTTTGATGTTTTTCTTAGTAAAAT
>CASDZZ010000038.1 GCA_949285875.1 uncultured bacterium
TCATCCTTCTTTGGCAAATAAAAAGTACAAATTTTATCAATTAAAACCTGCACTTTTTAAATATTTAGTGAATTTACAATTTACTTTTGAAATTCACCAAATTAAATTAGTTAAAAAAACTTATTAATTTAACAAAAAAACTTTGCATGAAAGGAGCTTTATAAACTTTTTTCATATCTTCATCTTCAATTGCTCTAACTATTTGAACTACAATAGAATCTAAATTCTTTTTTTCAAATAAATATAGAAATGAATGTTCTAAATTATAAAGTGTATCACTTATTTTTTTAAAATACTTCCCTTCATCATATTTACTATCTATTAAATAATTATTAAAACCAGTATGATAAAGTCCCGGTTCTATAATGGCTACATCTACCTTCGTATCTAGCGTGTTAAGCTCTAAGCGAAGAGACTTTATAATACTACTAATACTAGCTTTAGTAGCAGAATAAACTCCTAAAAAAGGAATAGAAATCTCTGCCGCTAAAGAAGACATAACAATTATTTTACCATTATCTTTTTCTATCATTTGTTTTAACACATCTTGGATTAATTTTAGAGAGCTAAATAAATTAGTTTCAAAAATTTTTCTTACATCTTCTATGTTACTTTCTAAAATAGAACCTGAATTTCCTATTGCAGCATTACTTAACAAAACATCTATGTTCAAATCTACCACTTTTTTTCTATCTTGTTCTTTAGTTATATCAATTTTTAATACCTCTATATTTTTATACATATTTACTTTCTCTTTTACTTTTAAAACTTCCTTTTCATTATGACATGTAAGATATACAAAGTGTCCTCTTTCTGCTAAAGTAAGCGCCGCTAGGTAAGCAATTCCTGAAGCAGCACCTGTTATTAATATTTTCATAAAAAAATCACCATTATTATGGTGACTAAAAAATTATTTTTTATTCTTTAATAATTTTTCAAATTCATTTAAAATTTCATAAATATTTGCACAACTCATAAAACAAATCGCAGCGTTTTTATGTGCTAACAATTTTTGAACCGTGTCAACAGAAATTTTTTCAGCATTAGGAACCTTTTTTATGATAGCATCGCTAGAAACGTTAGGATAATCTTCTTTTCTTTCCCTATCGCAATGTATATCCATAACGTAAGCTTTATCAGCCAACTTCAAAGCACTTACAAAATCTTCCATTAAAGCTTCTGTTCTAGAATAAGTATTAGGTAAAAATACCGCTACTATTTCTTTGTCAGGATATTTTTGCTTTGCAGACTCAATTGTAACTTTAAGTTCTGTAGGATGATGCGCATAATCATCTATTGTCACAATATCTCCAAAAGTTTTTTCTTTAAATCTTCTTTTTGCATTTTGAAAAGTTTCAAATAATTTAAGAATAGATTCCTTTTCTACTCCTTCTATGTTACAAATAGTTATACATGCTAAAGCATTTAGTACCATATGTTTACCAAATAGTGGAATGTCAAAATGACCGTATAACTTACCTTCCATATAAACATCAAACTCACTACCTTCATTATTTAACTTAACGTTAGTAGCATACACATCGTTTTTTTCGTCAAAACCGTAATATATAGCCTTATTATTTAATTTCATTTTTCTTATGTTTGGATCATCACCACAAGCAACTACTAAACGAGCTTTGTTAGCAAAAATCTCGAACGTTTTAATAATTTCATCAATATCCTTATAACACTCCGTATGTTCTAACTCTATATTAGTTACTACAGCATAACTTGGCTCATAGGATAAAAAATGTTTTTGATATTCACAGGATTCTAAAACAAATAATTTATTCTTAATATCTGCAAAACCACTACCATCACCAATAAAATAATTACAACCCTTAGTTTGACTTAAAATATGAGAAATCATTGTACTAGTAGTAGTTTTACCATGAGTTCCACATACTGCTATAGTTTTAAATTTTTTACTTAAATCCCCTAATAATTCATTATAAGGCTTAATCTTAAGACCTAAGTCCATTACCCTTTTAATTTCTGGGTGCTTTGTGCTAAAAGCTTTAGAATAAGTTACTATAGTATCTTTATCAATATCATGATTTCCATCATAATAAATTTTTATATTTCTCTTTTCTAATCCTTCTTGAGTAAATTTATATGATTTATAATCATCATACCCTGTTACTTTATTTCCTAAATCAGATAAGATTTCAGCTAGAGTTGCCATACCTGACCCTTTTATTCCTATGCAATAATACTTCATAAGTTCCACCTCCTATTAATTATATCACTTTTAAATAAAAAACTGTATTAATTTTCAAAATTTTATGTTATAATTATATCGTTACTTGCCGGTATGGCGGAATTGGTAGACGCGCTGGACTCAAAATCCAGTGATAGCAATATCGTGTCGGTTCGACCCCGACTACCGGTACCATTTGAAATCAACTTACGTACAATAGGTTCGTAAGTTTTTATTTTATATAAAATTATAATATTTTCGTTAGTAGAGTTTATTACAAAATTCTATGTTTTTAAAAACGTTAAGTAAAAAAATTGTTTAATTTGCTTTTTTTTCCAAAAATGCTATAATATGGTGCAAAAGAAGTGATTTTATGAATAAATATGAAAAATATTTAGACAAAAAAATAAAAGAATATTGTGAATTAATAGGATTAAAATTTACTAAAACTGAACTTATAGAAGGTAGACACCATTTTTTACCCATCTTACTAGATCGTTTTAGTAAAATAATACTTCTTAAAGAATTAGAAGAACAAGAAAAAAACAGGCCTAGAAAACAGCAATCTCCTATATATTCGGATGAAGATATTGAATATCTTAGATTATTTTCTCTTTATGATTTAACAAGTGAAGAATTTTATTTAGCATATCCTAAAAGAAGCGAAGAATTAGGTTTAAAATATAGGAGAATACAGCGACGTGCATATTTTTTATTAGGAACATTACCCAAAAAATATTTAAAAGAGATAAATAACAATTCAACTCCTAGACAAATGTTAGAATGTTACAAAAAATATAGTCAAAAAAAATAAAAACTCTTTATTAGGAGTTTTTATTTTTTTACAATCTTTTCAACAACTTCTTTAATTTTCTCTTCACTAAAAGACTTACCTTCAAAACTTCTTAAAACCTCTACAGGCAAAGTAAATATAATTGTGTTAGATTGATCTGAGGATAAGTCATTTAAAGTAGCTAAAGTTCTAAGATGCATAGCACCTGGTGTTGATGACATTATTTCAGCTGCTTTAGCTAAATTTTTAGAAGCTTCAACTTCACCTACTGCTTTAGTTATAACAGCTGCTTTTTCTCTTTCTGCTTCCGCAACTTTTGCTATTACTCTTTTCATCTCCTCAGGAAGTGAAATATCTTTTAATTCAACATTCTCAACTTTGATTCCCCAAGGATCTGTAGCAGTATCAATTATTTTACAAATTTCACTAGAAATTTTTTCTCTTTCGCTTAAAAGTTCATCTAAAGATACGGAACCCACTGCGTTTCTCATAGTAGTTTGAGCTAATTGTCCAACAGCAAAATAGAAGTTTTCAACTTCAAGTACTGCTTTAGATGCATCAAATATTTTATAATAAATAACAGCATTTATTCTAACAGATACGTTATCTTTAGTTATAGCATCTTGTTCTGGCACATCTACCGCTTTAGTCCTTATATCTACTTTTCTATAACTTTGAAAAATAGGAATAACAAAATTCCAACCAGGATTCATGGTACTAGAAAATTTACCACATGTAAACTTTATCCCTCTTTCATATTCATCTACTTGTTTAATAGATATTACTGCTATAAATACTACAGCAATAATAATTATTATTAAATATTCCATAATAACTACTCCTTTTTTAATTTATTTCTTTATACTTAGATTTAAATAAATCTTTTTCTTCATCAATCATCTCCTCTTTTTCTAATTTTGGCAATTCGTTTACTGAAGCCAAATTAAAATAATCTAAAAATCTATTAGTTGTTCGGTATAACATTGGTTTACCTGGTAAATTACTTTTACCAGCAAATTCTATTAACTCTCTATATAACAATTTTCTTACTATATCCCTGCTTGAAACTCCTCTAATTTCATCTATTCCACCTACCGTGATAGGTTGATTGTAAGCTATAATAGCTAAAGTTTCTAATGCCGATTGAGATAATGTAGAAGATATCGTTTTATTTATTAATTTTTCATAATATATTTTATGTTCTTCTTTGGTTGATAATTTATATTTATTTCCTAAAAATATTAACTTTAACCCTCTTGAGGAATTTTTTAGTTCATCTTCAAGAGTTTTTAATAAATTAATAGCTTGCTCCCTATCTATTTCTAAAATTGATTCTATTTCCTCTAAAGAAACTCCTTCATCACCAGTTATAAAAAGTAAGCCTTCTAATACTCCTAATTTCATTTTACTCTCCCTCTTTTAAAGAAATAAATATTTTGTTAAAATTATCTTCTTGAGAAATAATTATTTCATCTTTTTTAGCCATTTCTAAAATAGATAAGAAATTAACTATAACTTCTTTTTTTGAATAACTTATAATTAATTCATCAAAAGACATTTTTTTCCTATTTTGTAATATATTTCTAATCTTCTTTACCCTCTCAAAAATAGATATCTCTTTTTCTGTTATTTTAGTTTTGATAGGTTTTTCTAGCTGTTTTTTATTTAAAAATTTACTAAAAGCTTCTAACAAATCATTTAAAGTTTGAGAATTGTCATAATCATCATATTTTATAAATTTACTAATGTTTTCTGGTTGCTTCGTTAAAATATTTTGCCTATCTTCTTCTAGTGCTTTAAGTTTCGAAGAAATTTCTTTGTACTGTTTATATGAAATTAATTTTTCTATTAAAACTTCTCTAGGATCTTCTTCAAATTCTTCTTCTAATATTTTCTCCTTCTTAGGAAGTAACATTTTAGATTTAATTTCTAATAATTCTGAAGCCATAACTAAATATTCACTAGCAACTGATAAGCTTAAATTTTTCATTGTTTCTATATAATCTAAATATTGTTTAGTAATTTCTTTTATACTTATATTATATATATCAATATCATTTTCTTTAATCAGATGCAATAATAAATCTAGTGGACCTTCAAATTCATTTATCATAACCTTATACTGCATAACTTTTTTCCTCTGATCTTATGTAGGAGTTTATTTCATCAAAAATACTTTTACTTTTTTCATTGAAGTAACCTTGTTCAAATAAATTTTTAAAATCAATTAACAATTCTTTAAATTCTTCATCAAAATCACAAAAAGATGTATTCTCAATAATATTTTCCTGATTTTTAATAATTTTTATAAAATAAAGTTCTCCTTCACGTTTTTGAATAGATAATATTTTTTTACCTTTTTTATAATTATTTGCTTTAGAAATGGAAGAAAAATCTCTATCAAATTTAGGAATGAACTGTTTTATGATTTCATAATTACATCTATTAATATTTTTACTCTCTATCTCATTAATATAGTCTTCCATTTCCATATAAACTCACATTCCTTTCACTTCGTTCAATGCACACATAGTTATGAAACCTTGAACAAAATTTATTTTATTTATATAATACAACCCTGAA
>CASDZZ010000039.1 GCA_949285875.1 uncultured bacterium
CCAGTTTAATTTTTAACTTCCTTGGGGTAAGGGGAAGTCTGCCCTTTTTTAACTATTTTTATAAAATAAATTTTATTTTTGTTTTCAGACTATCACCTAATCTCTTCTTAATTATATCATATTTTTCTCTTTTTTTAAATATATGATATAATTACTTTAGGTGATTTAGTATGAAAAAATTTAAAATGTTAGATGAGGAATTTATTTGTGAATATTGCCATAAAAAAGTAGAAAAATTAGGATATACATCTAGAGATCACTGTCCGTTCTGCCTTTATTCTAAGCATGTTGATATTAACCCTGGCGATCGTAATAATCCTTGCAAAGGCTTATTAAAACCTATTGAGATTGAAAAATTTAGAGACACTTATAAAATCATTTATAGGTGCGAAAAGTGTGGTCAAAAACATAAAAATATCGTAGCTAAAGATGATGATATGGACAAAATTATAGAAATATCAAAAAAAGAATTAATCTAGATTAATTCTTTTTTAATAGTAAAGTTGCTACATAATTTTTATCTAAATCAGTATAACTTTCTCGAACATTTATACCAGATGTAGTCATCTTTTCTCTTAATTCATACAACTTAATTAATGAAGATAAATCTTTTTCATTCCCTAGTCCTTCAACAATAACTAAAGAACCATTATTTAAATGATTATTGATTTTTTCTAATTCACCATTAACATCAAATAAAAATGTTTTATGACTTGCTTCTTTCATATTATTTTTACTGCTTAAAAAACTATTTTTTGTACTCATTTTTTCATCCCTTCAAAATAATATTTACTGCCGTACCCTAAAGAGGGTAATTTAAATTTTATCACCATATGAAAAAAGAGTCAATATTTATTTTTTAATATCTAAATTTTCAACGTTGTTTATACTTTCAAATCTTTTTGTTATTTTATCTGTAGTAATATGAATTTCATTTGCATCCCTGCTAACAGCTTCAATACTTCTTGATAATTTATCCCATCTTTCTTTATATCTATTAAAGTCTACTGATAACTTATTTAACTCCTCATGAATTATATTTGTATATTTATCCCTTTCTATATTTTTAATTACTAACTGAATAGTTGATAGAGTGCTCATTAATGTAGTTGGAGATGCTATCCATACTCTTTTTTTGTAAGAATATTCTATAATATCTAAATGATAAGCATTTAGTTCAGCAAAAATAGCTTCAGCAGGCAAAAACATTATAGCTTGATTACTTGTTACTCCCTTTATAATATATTTACTAGCAATCGCATCAATATGTTTTTTTACATCCATTTTAAATTGTCTTTCGGCTACCTGCCTTTGGAAAACGCTAGCTTTTTTATCAACCATTATTCTATAATTTTCAAGAGGAAATTTTGAATCTATCGCTATTGTTCCAAGAGGTTCTGGTGCAAATAAAACACAGTCTGCTATCACTCCTGTATCAAAAGAATATTGCATTTTATAAATGCTACTATTATTTTCTCCAAAAACACCAACTAAAATTTGTTTTAAATTAACCTCACCAAATATACCCCTTGTTTTTTTATCTGTTAAAACAGATTGTAAAGAAACTATATCTGTTGATAAACTATCTATCTTCTTTTGAGCTTCATCTATTTTTGATAATCTTTCTACCACAGAAGTAAAAGTTTTATTTGTTTTTTCAAAGTTTATATCCAATCGCTCATTTACTTTATCATTAATTAAATTTAGTCTTCTTTCTATTTTCTCATTAAGATTTTCTATATTAGTATTTAAAGAAATATTAACATCATTTTTAAATTCACCAAGTTCTTTTACTAAACTAGTTTCTAACCTTCCTAATCTTTCGGTTATATGACTTTCATTAATGTTTTTAGAAATAGAAAATATGACTAATATAACTATTAAAATTAATAAACCTATAACAATATATTCCATAATTATTTCTCCTATCAAACTTATTATACTATATAAAAAGCAATTATAAAACTACTTATTTAAAACTATCTATACCACCAATTATACTATAACAATTATATCCTAATGCTGATAAAATTTTACTACAGAACAAACTAATTTCACCTTTACTACAAACTAAATAATAAGTATCTTTAAAATTTAAATAACTATCAGGAGAACCTAAAAGTTTTATTTTAGGAATATTAATGCTGTAAGGAATATGATATTTTTTAAACTCTAAATATGGTCTTATATCTATAATTTTTCCTTTCGGATTCATTTCTTTCTTAGAAATTTCCATAATATCACCCATTTTAATATATGAAAAAAAGTACTTTTAAAAAGTACTTTTTACTCAAAAAAATCATCAAAAATATCTTCATCTTCATTATTATTTTTATTCATGATTTTATTTATCTCTTCTTTATTTGTATAAACATTATTAGTTTTTTCTTCTTTATTTACAAGTTCAGATTTAATCTCTTTATCTTTAGTATCATTAGTATCTTTTTCTACTAAAGGCTTATCATTTTCTATTGGTTCATCAAACGACAAATCTTCAATAAAATCATCCATTACATCATAATCTGATTTAATTTCTTTAACAGCTTCATCTTGTTTTCTAATTATATTATCATCAAAATCAAATTGCTTAACTCTATTTTCGCTATCAACTAAATCCTTTTCAGAAGCTTTAACAACATTTGATTGTAGTAATTGATCTTCTTTTTCTTCTTTTTCTAATTCAGCAATTTTAGCATCAATTTTCTTTACTAACTCATCAATATTTAACAAATCATCTTTAGAATCAAAATTATTAATTTCAGATGCCTTAATATCATTATTTTCTTGAGATTTTTCAAAAGAAGTTATTCCACCAAATGGCGAAGATTCTCCAAATGATGATGCACCTCCAAATGGAGAAGAATTACCAAATGGCGAAGAATTGCCAAACGGTGAAGAATTTTCAAATGAAGAAGGAGATCCAAATGGTGATGTACCACCACCAAAAGGTGACGACGAACCACCTCCAAATAGTTCATTTCTCTTTTCTTCCTTTTTCTTTTTAACAAATTCTCTTATATCAAATAATTGAATTGGTTTTTGTTCATGAGTTGGAAGAATAGCTTTAGTAACGTTGCTATTATTTTTTCCGTATCCAAAATCAGTATTCCAATAAGGTAAGAATTTTGTTCTTAACGGAGGAAGACGATGTTTTAAAACTAATACTTCATCTTGCTTAAATCTTTGAAGTTCAGTAACTGTTATCAAAGGTCTAGTTTCTTCTTTTTTATCTTTACCGACCTTAACAATTTTATCACCACAAAGCTTACTTATTTCTTCTAAAGCTGATAATTCTCCTGTTAATAAATAAAGAATATTTCCACAATTACCACGAATTGTTTCTGCATCTTCTTTTCCATAAACTTGCACTAATTGAGCAAAGTTTTGAACAATCATTGTCATTCTAATTTGTCTTGAACGAGCAGCCGTAATCATTGTTGTTATATCCTTAAATTTAGGCATATTTGCAAACTCATCTAATAAAAAGTTCGTTCTTACAGGAAGCTTACCACCATGTCTTTGAGCAACTGCAATAAGTGATTCATAAGCCTGTTTAACAAATATCGTAGCAAGTGCATGATATGTAGTTTTTTCATCTTGTATAATCATAAATACAGCTGTTTTTTTCTCTCCTATTGTTTCCATATCGAAATCACTTCTAGATAACATTTCAGACAAATTTTGAGTAACTGCAAAAACTTTTATTTTCTGTTTTAAAACAGAATCTATTGAGTTTTTTGTATCTTGCGGAGCATTAATTGTACCTAAAGCATTAATTGCAGCGGGAGATGCAGGATCTTTCATTTTAAAATATTCTTTTAGATATGTTGAAGCCCCTATTTTTTCATCTCCCACAGTCATCATTAAGTTGACCGTAGAAATACTTATTTCTTCTTCTTTAGCATCTTCAAACATTCCAAGTGATAATCCTGTTAAATAATCGGCAGCTGAATTAGTCCAGAAAGGATCATCTGATTTTTCATCAGTTGCTATATTTATTGCCATATCATTTAAAAGTTCATTAGCTTTATCCTGATTACCTTCTTTGTAATATTTATAAGGTAATGTATAAGGATTCCAACAACTACCATTTTTAGGATCCCTAAAGTTAACAACTATTACATTATATCCCAAATCCTTCAACATTTCTCCAGTTTTTTCAAATATTTCTCCTTTAGGGTCAGTTATAATTAATGATTCTCCTTTTTTTGATAAAAGGCTAACTAAGGGTAAAATAACCATTTGAGTTTTACCAGAGCCAGTAGCTCCTATAACAAGAGAATGTGCTTCACCATTATCAACATACACTAAATTTTTCTTTTTATCATAAACTAATGGAAACCCTGCAGAAGTTGATTCTTTTGCTGTTAATTGCACTGGTTCCACTTTTTCAAATTTCTTATATTCATCCTCTTTAGCAAATCTTCCAAAACCGTCTTCTTTTTTTCCTTCAACTATTCCAAATCCTTTTTCTCTCGAAAAGAAATGTGATGATACACTTGCAGTCAAAGCAACTATCGCTAATATCCAAAATATTAAAGTATACCCTACATACGGTGGAAAAAAAGCTGGAATTATATTAAAACTCCAAGAAAAAGCTTCAGTAGGATTATGATTAGTAATATGATATATATTAACCACAATCATAGCTACTACAAATAATAATAATAAACAAGCCCAAATAAAAGCCACTATATCCTTATGGTCTGCCCTAAATTTTAATTTCATTTAAAAAGCCTCCTTACGGGTTCTATATAAAAATATTATATCAAATATTTTAACTATTTGATATAATATTTTGCTAATATTCTAATTTAATTCAATTTCAAAAGTAAATTGATATTTAAGATAAGATTATACAATTTAGTATGTCACACGATTTAGTCAAGGACGAGCGATAGTCTCGTTCATCGAAG
>CASDZZ010000040.1 GCA_949285875.1 uncultured bacterium
TCATCCTTCTTTGGCAAATAAAAAGTACAAATTTTATCAATTAAAACCTGCACTTTTTAAATATTTAGTGAATTTACAATTTACTTTTGAAATTCACCATATTCTAATTTATTATCTTTATATTTTTTTATGAACTTTAGTATTATAAATATTAAAAGAAAAATAAATATTAAAACTGAAAAAATGGTAACAACTTGTTTTATAATTCTTTTTATTTTAAGCTCTTTTTCTATTTTTATTTTATTTTCTTCAAGGTCTTTTTTATTAATTTTTAAATAAAACTCTTTATCTTTGAAAGTATTTTTATCATACTTCCAAAGATATGTAGTACCATCTACATCATCTGCATTACTTTCAGCTGCTCTTATAGGTAATTTTATACTAAATTTAACATTCTCTAATCTAGGCCAATCACTGCAACCTTCACAATAAGGAATATAATTAGTATAATTGTATATTTCATAATAGTCATTTGATTCTTCACATTTTATTGATTTATACACATATTGATTAAAAGCTGTATCCTCAAAATAATCACATATATTATCATATTTCTTTGTTATTTTAGCTCCACTCTGTTTTTTACCAACCAAAGTATCATAAGTATAATTTTTAAAATCTAAAATGCCAATATAGTTTTCTAGCGCAAACTCTATTTGTGTTTTTTTATCATAAGAGCTAACTTCAAAATTGCTGTTATCATCTAAAACTTTTACATTTTCTGTTACTGAACCATCGTAATTCATTTCTACAAAACTATCTACTGAACAACCTGAAATTATAAAAGTTATAATAATTAATAAAATTATTTTAATTTTTTTCATATCTAACTCCTTATTTATTTTGTCCTACATAAGAAATTCCTGTATTTATATAGTTTGTAACATTCATAAGCCCCATACCAATATTACATTTAGCCTTTTCTCTACCATAAGTATTTAAAGAATTTACCTCTATTAGTTCAAGGTGTAAATGAGGACCTGATGACTGCCCTGTATTCCCTACAAGACCAATCAAATCACCTTTTGCAACCTTATCACCTACATTAACCTTTCTTTCAGAAAAATGAGCATACCTAGTTTTATAACCGTTTCCATGATCAATTGTTACAAAAATTCCAAATCCATTATTCCCTGAAGAACATATACTTTGACCATAGCAGTTACCAGAATAATCCCCAACTTCTACAACAATTCCTCCATCTGTTGCATATACTGATTGACCTTCATAAACATTATCGAAATCTACAGCTCCGTGACAACTACCATCTTGGTATCTAGGAAAATAAGGAGCATTTCCTACACTTTGAAATTTAGTAGTAAAATCTGAGGGATTAAAAGGATTTCCTAATACTCCAGTTGCTTGACCTGGTGAACCACTTAGGGTTGCATATTCTTCTGATTTAGGTCCTATAAATCCTATCCATCCGTTAATAAGCCATCCCTTGTTAATGAAATCATTTATATTATATGGTGTATTAAATAATTCTCTATGATTTGGGTCTGCTACATAAACAATATCACTACCGCCTGTTCTTCTCAAAACAATATAGTGACCACCTGTTGTAAAGGGACTTTTTTCACCTACATTAGTAATAACTAAACCACCTTTATTTAAATATTCCATTACATTTGAAGCACCATTTAAGTCCATTGAAAAACGTTTATATTCCAATCCATACTTTTCAGAAGCTTTTTCAAACAATGCAAAACCTGTACCATAAGATCCACAAGTTCCAGTTTCAGTTGCCAATTTATTAGTGTCTAATGGAGATATTTTAGTGTCTGTAAGCGTAGAAACTACCATAGCCATAGAGGTAACACCGCAACCATGAGTTTTTATAGTAGCGCCTTCTACACCACAAAAAGTGTCCATATAATCATTTTGATTATAGTATACCATTTTATCATCAGGAACGCCTCCAAAACCTGTTTGTTGGCCACAAATTAGTCCATTAGAGACTTTTGAAGTTGCTATATTATCGTCACCAATTTTTACCAAAGAATAGTGCTTTTTATTAGAAGTTTCATTAAAGGCTGTAGCAATTATTTGCTCATAATTCATTCCACTTTCAATATATTTATCAAAATCAGTTGAAATTAAGCAACCTCCTTTTACACAATACTGATCATAATTAGTTTTATAATAAGCTACAGTCCTTTTACTATCAATATCATATATATAATCATTAATAGTTTCATTCCAAGCTTGTTCTAACATTTCTTTTACTTTTTCAGAAGCAGGACCGTGTTGGTTATTAGATTCCTTATTACTACACCCTACATTATAGTCACAATAATCCTGGTCATCTGTGTTTGCTCTTATTGGGATAATATAATTATTTCCCTCTTGTTTTAATGTCCATCCCATTTCTTTATATCTACCTAGAACTACACTTTTTGACATAACCATTTGGGTTTTAATTTTTTCCAAGGAAGTTGTTTCGTTAATACTTATTTCTGTATTAACAACCCCCTTAACATATTCTTTCAAAGGAATTGGTGAAGAATGAAAACTATTGCAAGAGTCAACATTATCATGACAATTTTCTTCTTTAACATCTACATATATATTTCCATTTAAAATCATGTCTTCTACTTCAACCGTTCCAGCATCTTGTAATATAGCAGTACAAGAGTAAGATTTGTCAACATAATTAATAAATTCTGTTTTTAAGTTTTTCAAATCTGAAATAATCAAATTTTTTAAAGTGTCCTTTTGTGAACTTTCCACAGAATCAAATAAAATATCATATCCATTACCATTAAAATAAGTGTTTTTTAAATAATTTTCGTAATCTTGTTCCCCATTGTTTAAATGTGATAATATTTTTTTTAACTTTTGACGATAAGACCACTTTCTAAAAAATGATAAATAATAATCATCTTGCACTGAATCGTCAGAAATAATATCTTCAGTATCATCACCATCATATTCCTCTCCTGATTCCGCTTCTATCTCTTCATATTCAGCTCCAGCTTTAGCTAATCTTAAAACTTCTCCACTCCAAAGCTCCTGAGCATAAGGATATACAACAGTTGCCATAGCTAAAGCTCCATCAGCGTTAGGATACTTATTAAATAAAGCATTAATCTTATCCAATGTTTTTTGGTCCGTTTCAGAGTAATTTTCTCTATCATTACCCAAAGAACCAGGCAAAAAAATCATAAAAATTGTTATAGCAAATAAAATTATTAAAGATATAATTAAAATTGGCGTAGAAGATGTAATTATTAAATATAAAGCTTTAACCGATTTAACCGTATTTTTTACAACATTTTTTGTGGTCTTAATGCTTTTTTTTGCTTTATCTATCTTATCCTTAGCTGCTTTAATATTTCTACTTATTTTATTATCAGTAACTTTTTCTCTAGCAGAATCATAAGCATTATTTTTTAGTTTTGTAGCTCCATTCTTTATACCATTTTTCATTTTATTCTTGAAACCAGAACTTCCACTATTTTTCATGCTTTTAGGTTGATTACCTTGCTTTTTTTTCGCTTCATTTCTTTTTTTATCTATTGCTTTATCATTTTTATTTGAATCTTCAGGTTTCTTTTCTTGTTTGTCTTTTGGAGGGTTATCTTTTTGATCCAAATCATTATTTTTATTATTATTTGTTTTATTAGGTTCTTTCCCTTTTTCACTATCTTTACTATTTTGATTTTGATTTTTATTTTCTTTTGTTTTATTTTCTCCATCTTTGTTAACTTCAGATTCTTTTTTATTTTGATTTGATTGTTGATTATTTTTTTTCTCATCTTTTTGCTGTAAATTTTCTTCAGAAGAAGTATCATCATTATTATCGTCTTTATTGCTTTCTGCAACATTATTATAATTATTATCTTCTTTGTTACTTTCTGCAACATTGCTATTTTTATCAATGGTATTTTGATTAGAATTAGAAGAATCATTTTCTTCTTTTAATTCTTCAAATGCATCTTCATTATTATTTTGGGCAGAAGAAGCATTTGTAGAATTTTTTATATCACTATTCGTTGATAGTTGTTCGTTTGAATCCATTTTAACTTCGCTAGAGACATCATCTAAAGTAAGATTTTCTATTTCACCTTCTATTTTAACGTCATCTAAATCTAATAATTCAATCTCTACTTCTTTTTGATTATTTTTTTTATTATTAGAATTCATTTAACCACCGCCTACTTTAATATAACTTATTATATCATAATAAAAACACAAAAAAAAGGTATGTTAAAATACCTTTTATAATCATTCAATTTCAAAAGTAAATTGATATTTAAGATAAGATTATACAATTTAGTATGTCACACGATTTAGTCAAGGACGAGCGATAGTCTCGTTCATCGAAG
>CASDZZ010000041.1 GCA_949285875.1 uncultured bacterium
CCTTTTTTAGCCATAATAAATACACCTCCTTTCGGAGGTGTATTATACCACAACCCTTAACTCTTTTTTATTAATGTCTACTTTAAGGGGTGCATTTCATTATTAGGTTTCTTTTTTAATTAAATAATTTACCAATAGCTGCCTTTATACTTTCTGCTATTACAGGATTACTTACTGTTATAATTGTCATAGATAATAAGATTAACAAAACAATTATTATAAATATAAAACTAATGTTAACTTCTCTCATCGCTTCTTTATCTATTTTTGAAGGCCTTCCTACCTTTTTTTTCATTTAAATATTCACCTCTTTATCTATATAATTTTCTACTTCTAAGATCGTGTTAGAAAAATTAGAGACATCAATATCAAACCACTTAACATCCATTTGATTATTGAACCAAGTATATTGCCTCTTGGCATAATTTCTACTTTTTTTCTTTATTAATTCTAAAGCTTCGTCTAAACTTAAAGTCCCATCAAAATATTTATATAATTCTTTATATGCTATAGCAGTATTTATTGCTTTACTAAAAATTTTTCTATCATAGAACTTTTTTGCTTCTTCTATAAGTCCTTCTTGAACCATTTTATCAACTCTATTATTTATCGTTTCATATAATTCTTCTCTTGGGCTGGTAAGCCCAACTATAATAGATTCATATTTCTTCTTATTAGCATTGTAATTTACCTTTTTATCATGATTATTTAAAAAACTTTCTAAACGCTGTCTATTATTTATATGTATTTTAGTATTAGCATCTATATTTTTAACAAGGTCATATAGCTCTTTATTACTATAATTTTCAAAATTTTTATTTTCTGTACGTTCTTCAAAAGTATAATCATATAAAAGAGCTTTCAGATAAAGGCCTGTTCCACCTACTATTATGACATTTTTTTTCTCTTCTAAAAGTTTATCTAAAACTTTCCTAGCTTCGATTTGATAATCAAAAACCGAAAAATCTTCATCTATATTTCTAATATCAATTAAGTGATGTTTTATTCCCATTTTTTCTGATTCTGTCACTTTAGCTGTTCCTATATCCATTTCTTTATAAATTTGCATACTATCACAACTTATAATTTCAGCATTATATTTTTGAGCTAAAGCTATAGACATTTTAGTTTTTCCTACCCCTGTTGGACCAACTATCGCTACTATCATTAAAACCACCTCTTATATTTTCTACTTTTATATACATCTTCTAAAGTTTTAACTTTAATCCCCTCGTTTGCTTTTTTAGCTTTTAAACTTTCTAAATAATTTTCAATATAATCACAGTTGTTTAAGTTTAAAGTATTATTTTCCATATTAATTGTTTCAAAAGACTCCTTATCTATTTTATTAAATAAACTTCTAAAAGCTTCATTTACTCTTCTATTATTATTTTTAAAAACCAATGAAACCATATAACAATGTCTACGATAAAAATCCATATCAATTATTTTTATCTTTTTATCATCAGTATAAATTACATTCTTAGTACTAACATCAAAATTTTTAATACCCTCTAAAGCAAGAGCTAAATTCCATTTTGAAAGTTCATAACTGGCTTCAATTATTCCATCTATGTCAAAAAAGCTAGCATGGTTTGAATAAGTATCAAATTGAGAAAAAGTTGCCATCTTAGCTTCATAAAGAACATTTCCTTTTATTTTAATACACGTATAACCTAAAAATTTATCACCACAATAAACCAATTCATAAGGTCCTGTATAACAACCATTATTAATCTTGGAAAAAGCTTTATATCCTTCTACAGATTTAGAAGTTAAAAGAACTGGATTCGTTATAATTTTAAGAACTCTATCACCATAATCATAACAAACACTATTAAGACCTTGAATAGGAAGCTTTTTTAAATTTTGCAAGTCTTCTTCTTTTATTTGAATTATCTTCATATCATGTATCTCCTTTCTGTCTTAATATTAAAATTTATTATAAGAATAAATCTTAATTACATAGCTCTTTTAAACATCTTTTCAAGTTCATAATTACTATAAAAAATAGTTGTTGGCCTTCCATGAGGACAAGTGTAAGGATTGTTACATTTTCTTAAATCATCTATCAAACATTCCATTTCTCTCATACTGATATTTTGATTTGCTTTTATAGCCATTTTGCAACTAAGCATGATAGCTGCACTTTCCCTAAATTTTTCAACTGTAAAATTTTTGCCTTCTTTAATTAATACCTCTAGTATTTTCTTTATAGACTCCTCTTCATACCCCTTTTGAAGCCATGTAGGATGAGCTTTTATAACAAAAGTATTTATTCCGTTTTCTTCTATCTCAAAATTCATATTTCTTAATATTTGTATATTTTCTTTAATCAAAATAAATTCATTACTAGGAAATTCTAAAACCAAAGGAAAAAGCATCTTTATGCTATTAGAAGAAGGATTTCCAAATTCTTTTAGATAATTCTCATAATTAATTCTTTCCTTAGCAGCATGCTGATCAATCATATATAAACCAAGTTCATTATGACAAATAATATAAGTTCCCTTAGCTAACCCAACTGGATACATCTCCGGCATAATAATTTTTTTATTAGAACTATTTATTTTGTTTTCTTCTTCTGAGTTTTCATTATACCCAGCTATATCTTCATTAATAAGCATTGAAGGTTCATCAAAAATAGAATAATCTAACTTAGTATCTTCTATAATAGTTTGTCTTTCAAGGTTTAAAACTTGCTCTTTTATTACTTGTTTATCTTCAAAAAATTCAGTTTTTTTCTCAATTTTAGGTATTAACAAAACTTTATCTAAACCTTCTTTAATACCCTTTTTTATTAAATCTTTTAAATCATCAAAATTACTAAACTTTATATCTAATTTAGAAGGATGGACGTTAACATCAACTAAAGAAGGATCAGTATTAATATTTAAAACAACGATAGGATATCTAGATTCTGGTTTATAAGTATGATAAGCATCATTAATTGCCCTATTTAATTCTACGTTTCTAATTACTCTTTTGTTTACTAGCGTTATCATATGATTTCTAGAAGACCTTGTAATTTCTGGCAGAGAAACAAAACCATCAATATCATAATCATCATTAAACGTTTCTATTTTTACCATTTTTCTAGCTACTTCACTTCCGTATATTTCTCTTATTACTTTAAGCAAATTGCCAGAGCCATCAGTATTTAAAAGAATCTTTTCATCACTTACTAAAACAAATTTTATTTCAGGATAAGACAAAGCCATTTTATTTATATATTCACAAATATTAGAAAGTTCAGTATAATAGTTACTCAAATACTTAAATCTAGCAGGGGTATTAAAAAACAAATTACTTACCGTAATTTCCGTTCCCTTTCTAGCATCAGAAGCTTCTTTTTTTATTAATTTACCACCCTTTATTAGAATCTTAGTTCCTACATCTCCAGTACTAGTTTTTAATTTTACTTCAGATACTGCAGCAATAGAAGGTAGAGCTTCTCCTCTAAAGCCTAAAGATGAAATTCTAAAAAGCGCAGTTTCATCTA
This sequence comes from uncultured bacterium, assembly GCA_949285875.1. GTDB lineage: Bacteria > Bacillota_I > Bacilli_A > RF39 > UBA660 > Aphodocola. The sequence continues at coordinate 3,503 of CASDZZ010000041.1, forward strand.
AAAGTTTACTAGTTGCATGTCTTTCAAACGCCAAAGAAGCATCTTCTTTTGTCATTCCACTACCGTTATCTGTTACTTTAATCATTTTAATTCCAGCTTCTTTAATCTCTATTTTTATTTCAGTAGCTCCCGCATCAACACTATTTTCCACTAATTCTTTTACAACCGAAACGCATTTTTCTACTACTTCACCAGCTGCTATTTTGTTTGCTAAAGCATCATCCATGACTTTTATTTTATTCATACTAAACCTCTTCTTTATAAAAATTCATAATAAAAATTCAAACCTAAATAATACAAATATTATATCATTTAAAAATTACATTGTAAATTAACCTTCTTTTAATAAATAGCACATTTTACCTACTTTCATATAATACTAGCAGGAAGGTGAAATAATGAATAATCAATATCAAAATACTATATCATCTGCCCAACCAATGATGTATTATAGAGAATACGTAAACCCTGCAAGATATAGTTCAAATAATGACCAAAGATTTGCGGGTGGATTTATTTTTCCATTTTTATTAGGAGGAGTAACAGGAGCGGCTCTTGCCCCTAATTTTTGGAGACCAGGTTATGGTTATAATAACGGACCAGCTTATTATCCGTACCCACCAATGCCTGCACCATATCCTTATCCACCAAGAAGATGGTTTTAAAAAAAGAGATTATAAAAAAGAGACTGCTGAAAAAGTAGTCAAAATTAAAACTGATAAATAGAAATAATTTCCTATTTATCAGTTTTTTATGATTTATATTATATTTTTGGCAAATAT
>CASDZZ010000042.1 GCA_949285875.1 uncultured bacterium
AAATCAAGGGTCTAGATGAACTCACTTCGTTCGCCCTTGATTTTTAATTTTTTGTAAAAGTCTTTTTTTATGATGTCTCCTAATTGGGGTTCACATCAAAACATTTATAGTTGCTATCTCTTTTTTACTATTAAAACTTATGTTATAATTTTATAGAAAGTAGGTATAAAATGATTAAAAATATTACATTTGATATAGGAAATGTATTAGTTGATTTTAATCCTATTGCTTATTTAGATACTTTTGATTTTTATGCTGAAACGAAAAAGAAATTAAATGAAATTATTTTTGAGAGTGAACATTGGGATAAATATGATTGTGGTATTTATGAAACTTACACAGATATAGCTAACAAATTAAGTATAATTTATCCAGATTTAGCTAAGGAAATTAAAATGGTTTTAAATAGGGATTGGGTTAAGATTCATTATTTAAAGGAAGGTACCGTAAATCTTTTAAAAACTTTAAAAAAAGCTGGATACAAAATATATATTCTTTCAAACATTTCAAAAGATAGTTATTCTTTTGTTTCTAAATATGATTTTTTTAAATTAGTAGATGGAGGAGTTTATTCTTATAATATAAGAATTAGTAAACCTAATGCTTTAATTTATAAAAGGTTATTAGATGAATATAATTTAGTTCCAAATGAGTCTGTTTTTATAGATGATAGAAAAATAAATATAGAAGGTGCAGAAAAAATAGGGATAAAAGGGGTTTTATTTACAACTTTAAATGAAGTGAGCAAGAACTTAAAGAGTATTTTAAATAAGGAGATTTAAGATGAAAGAAAAAATATTGGTGAGTGCTTGTCTGTTAGGTAAAAACTGTAAATATGACGGAACAAATAATTATAACAAAAAAATAGAAGAATATTTAAAAGATTATGATGTTATTTTAGTTTGTCCGGAAGAGATGGGTGGTCTTTCAACACCTAGAATTCCTTCCGAAATAAAGGGAGATAAGGTTATAGGAAAAAATGGTATAGATGTTACCGCAGAATATAAAAAAGGGGCTCAGGCAGTTCTTGACATTGTTAATAAGTATGGTATTAAAAAAGCAATTTTAAAATCTAGAAGTCCTTCTTGTGGAAAAGATATGGTTTATGATGGAACTTTTTCTCACAAATTAATAAAAGGAAATGGTATTACTGCTAAATTATTAATAGAAAATAAAGTAGAAGTAATTAGTTCTGATAACATAGTGTAAAAAAAGTAAAAAAATATTAAGTTTAATTGTAAAAAAAGTATATTATTAGTATACTATTAATAGTAGAGGTGGTTTAATGATAACAGCAGAAGTATCAAAGTGGATAGTTTTAATATTGGTTATAGGTTTAGTTATTTTTGTAATTAAAGCTGGTATGAAAATTCTTAATATTTTAATAATGATTATTTTATTAGGTTTTTGTTGGTACTCATTTTTTACTGAAGAAGGTGCCGCAAGACTTACAATAGCTTTGGATGGAAAGCCTATTGTGGCATATACTACAAAATTAACTAAAGATGAAGATAAGTCAACAGATAGTGTAACTTATTTTAAGTCATCAAAAGATGTCATTGTTAATGGTGAAAAGCTTGAATATGTTAAATGTTATACTAAGTGGATAGTAAGAATTCCGGCTGTAAGAGAATAACCTTAATTGGTTGTTTTTTTATATTCTTTTGTTATAATATCTTTTAGGTGATTTTGATGCAAGTAAAAAGATATGCTAATGAACAAGGAACTTTTGACTTTGAGTTAATTGATAATAGTAAAAGATTATTCATTAACTTTTCTGGTAATTTAGATTTGTATTTTATTTTTGTTAAAAGTAATGATTTTTTTGATAATAAATTTAAAATTACTAAGGAAAACATGACTATATATAATGCTTTTTTGGAACTTATAGAAGCCTTTAAAGAACCTAGATTGCATAAAGTTTCACAGGCAGAATTAAATTTTTTTGAAAATAAAGAAGATGAAATGAATTTATATTTAAAGGCGGAGGAGCTTAATAAGAATTTAAAAAAGCAAAATAATTATAAAGAATTATACAATGATGCTGTAATAAGTTGGCATAGTGATGATTATCCATATGATGTATCAGATGTTGTTTTAATTTATAGAAAAGATGAAGATATTGTGTTAGAGTTTAGTAGAAATAAAGTTGATAAAATAGGTTCTAAAAATGTTATCTCAATAAGATTTAGAAATAGTAGATCTCATTATAAACCTTTTAACTGTTTTTTTATGGATATGTATAATAAATTGAATAGTTATGACCCGGATTTTCATCAGATCCATATAGAAGAGGTAGTTTACACAAAAAAAATGAAGCATAATTAGTTTCATTTTTTCGTATTCATCTCTTGCTATTTTTTAGCTATTGTAGTAAAATTAACTTATACGTGGATGCTTAGCTCAGTTGGTTAGAGCACCTGCCTTACAAGCAGGGGGTCATAGGTTCGAGTCCTATAGCGTCCACCATTTTTTGATTTAATAAAGACATTGATAATTTCAAAATCAAGTCTTTTTTTGTTAAAATGATAGAGGAGGAGAATTTCCATGGGAAAAAGAATTTATTTTGAAGATGCTACTTCGTTAGCACTTTTGTTTAACTATGAAGCTACTGGAAATAAATTATTATCTAAGAGTATAGTTGAAGAATTTGATGAGAAAATAGATGAAAAGTTAGACAAAATAAATTATGAAAAATTTTGTGTTCATCCTTTAGATCGTTCTACTTTAATTTATTTTCCTTCTGAAGACGAAAATGGTAAAAAATATTTTATTTTAAAAGATAATATCAATTATAATACATTCGGACGATATTATCTAGCTTATCCTAAAGAAGTATATAAAGCTATTACTAGTGATGAAGTGCTTAATGTTTTAGGACTTTGTTTGGAAGATGGAAAAATGAGAAGGAAAGAGATAAGGGAAGATTTAACTTTTAAAATTAAGAGTACAGAAATAGCACTTTTAGTTACCCTTTTAATAAATAGTGATGAAGAAATGCTAAAAGAGGTCAAAGGGGATTTATTAGAAGTTTATTATGATGATTTAAAAGCAAGGGCTAAAGATGGTTTTATTTCTGATGAAATAACTGTAATAAATAAACCTAATTTATATAATTATATAATGAGAGTTAAAGAAAAAATGAAAATTAGTGGTCCTGTGTTGCAGAAAAAAATAAATAATAAAAAAAGTTAAAATTTTTAAATGAATAATTAATTTTAGCTTTTCTTTTTTGTTTTTTTGTGTTATACTATGAAAGTAATTTAATTAATGGACTGTTAGCTCAGCTGGTAGAGCAACTGACTCTTAATCAGTGGGTCTAGGGTTCGAATCCCTAACAGTCCACCATAATGTTATTAAACTCTAACTTTTTAAGTTAGAGTTTTCTATTTTTACTATCTTAAAAAGTCTCATAGTTTTCTTTTATAAAAAAATCGGCTTAGTTAGTGAAATGCACCCCTCTGGGGAGACATCTCTAAAAAAACTATAATATGATAGAATACACTTCCGAAAGGAGGTGTTTTCTTATGGCTTCAAAAGGTCAAAAGTTCAGAGACTATAGTGACAAAACAG
>CASDZZ010000043.1 GCA_949285875.1 uncultured bacterium
TCCTTCAGGGTTGTATTATATAAATAAAATAAATTTTGTTCAAGGTTTCATAACTATGTGTGCATTGAACGAAGTGAAAGGAATGTGAGTTTATATGGATATTATTAATGAAAAATTAAGACTACTTACTACTGAACCTGGTTGCTATTTAATGAAGAATGAAAAAGGAAACATTATATACGTAGGTAAAGCTAAGAATTTAAAAAGAAGGGTAAGCTCTTATTTTAATAGAGAGCATACTGGAAAAACTAAAGCGTTAGTTGAAAACATAAAAGATTTTGAGTATATCGTAACTGAAAGTGAAGTAGAGTCTCTTCTTTTAGAAATAAATTTAATAAAAAAATATTCTCCTAAATATAATATTTTATTAAAAGATAATAAATCTTATCCATATATAGAGCTTACTAAAGATAAATATCCTAGACTTATTATTTCAAGACCTAGAAAAATAAAAGGGCATAAAGGTAAACTATTTGGTCCTTATCCTAATGCGGCAGCAGCTAGAAAAACGGTAGAATTATTAAATAGAATATATCCTTTTAGAAAGTGTCAAAACTTAGAAAAAAAAGTTTGTCTTTATTATCATATTGGGCAGTGTTTAGGATATTGTGAAAATAAAGTTGACCCCTTGAAAGTTGAAAAAATGGTTTGTGAAGTAACTAGCTTTTTGAAAGGGAACTATGATGAGGTATCTAAAAAAATAAGAAACCTTATGGAAGAGGCTTCAAGTAAACTTAATTTTGAGAGAGCTATAGAATATAAGGAAATGCTTGAGTATATTGATAAGGTTTTAGAAAAACAGAAAATTAGTTTAAATGATAATATAGATAGGGATGTTATAAATTATTACGTTAAAAATGATTATATATCTTTTCAGGTTCTTCATTTAAGAGATGGAAAAATAAACATGAGAGATGGGGATGTTTTTCCACTTATCGATGATTTACCAAATACTCTTTCATATTTTGTTATGAGTTTTTATGATAAAAGGGAAATTCCTAGGGAAGTTCTAGTTTCTGAAAGTTTTGATACAAATCTATTAAATAAAGCTATTGAAACTAAGTTTTTAGTACCTCAAAAGGGAATAAAAAAGAAACTAGTTGATATGGCAAAAGAAAATGCTAAGGTTGTGTTAGATGAAAAATTTGAGCTTATATTAAGGGATGAAAAAAGAACTTTTAAAGCAAACGAAGATCTTGGAAAATTAATTGGTATTCCTAATTTAAAGAAAATAGAAACGTTTGATAATGCTCATTTGTTTGGTACTTTTACCGTGTCTGGAATGGTTGTTTTTACTAATGGTAAACCAGATAAAAAAGAGTATCGTAAATATAAGATTACATCAGGTAGCAAAGATGATTATCATACGATGAAAGAAGTAATTTATAGAAGATATTTTAGGGTGCTTCATGACAAGTTAGAAAAACCAGACCTTCTTTTAGTGGATGGTGGTATTATTCAGGTTAATGCTGCTAAAGAAGTATTGGATAGCTTGTATTTAGATATTCCTGTTTTTGGCCTTAAGAAAAATGATAAGCATGCAACTACTGCTTTAATAAGTAGTGAAAAAGAATATGAGATAGATAAAACTAGTGATGTTTTTCATCTTCTAACTAGGATTCAAGATGAAGTACATAGGTATACGATATCATATCATAAAGATATTAGGAGCAAAGGAAGTTTATCTAGTATATTAGATAATGTAGCGGGCATAGGAGAAAAAAGAAAAAAAGAACTTTTAAAGAAATATAAAACCATAACGAAGTTAAAAGAGTTAAGTGAAGAAGAGCTTGTAGCTATTTTACCTAAGGAAGTAGCTCATAACTTATTTATGTTTTTAAAGGAGTATAAGAAAGATTAAAAAAATCTTTCTTTTTTTGTCTAAAAAAGAGGGATTAAGTATTAAATGGATAATAAATAAATTGAAAGGAGGGAAAATGAAAAAAATAATTATACTGGCATTAATAAGCGTTTTTGCATTTGTTTTTATAGAAGCTAGATACGATGATAAAAAGTTAAAGAGTTTTCCTAAAAAGAATGAAATTGCTAGAAAAACTGAGAAAAAAAGTTTAGCAAAATATGTGGTTCCTATAGTTAGTCATGATGAAGAAGTTGTTTCTATAACAAAAACTAATAATAGTAAAAATAAAGAGAGTAAGATTACATCTCAAGTAATTAATAATGTAGAGGAGGTAAAAGAAGAAAATAAATCTGATTTTAACGTTGTTAATGATTTAGAACACAATGAAATTAATAATGGATCAGAAAAAAATATAGACTGTGATGAAATAGATTATAAACCCGAAAATACCAAGGAGGAACAGTTAAAAGAAAACTTAGTTTCTAACAAAATTGAAGAAAAAATAAAGGAAGAAAAAAAAGACTTAGAAATAAAAAAAGAAGAAGTTAAAATTGATGAAAAGGAAAAAAGTGAAACAAGTAATACGGAAGTTATTGTCTCTGCATCCGAAAAAGAAAATTCTATACCAACTAAAGAAGTTACTGAAGAGAAAAAGGAAGATGCTTACATTTCTAAAAAAGAATATTATAGTCCAAATGGAACTTATTTAGGAACTAATAGAATAAAAGTAATAGATGTAAGTCATCACCAAGGTATTATTGATTGGGATTTGTTTGCAAAGCAAAGTGACTGTTACGGGGTTATTTTAAGAATAGGGTATTGGAAAACAGAAGATAGAATGTTTAAAAGAAATATAGAAAATATAAAACGTTTAAATATTCCTTATGGAATTTATATATATAGTTATGCTTCTACCGTAAATGGAGCTTTAATAGAAAGTAATTTTACAAATAATATGATTGATAAGTACAATTTAAATCCTACTTTAGGAATCTTTTATGATATAGAAAGTTGGGATACGGGTACATCAAATTCAAATGAAATTAGTAAGGAAATGTATGACATGATAATAACTTCCTTTATAAATAATGTATCATCACATGTTAATAATAAATATAAGGTAAAGGTTTATTCTGGAAGATGGTATGCCATGAATAGATTAGGAAGTGAGTCTAAAGGTTATGTGGATTGGGTTGCAGAATATAATAAGACTTGTAAATATGATGGTGCTTATTCTTTGTGGCAGTATACTTCTAGCGGAAGTGTTCCTGGAGTAAAAGGTAGGGTAGATATAAGTTACATAATATAAAAAAGAGATTTTTTATGAGACTGCTGAAAAAGTATACAAAGATTACTGTAAATTATATCAGTAGTCTTTTTGTTTTGGTATAATATATATAAGAACAATGGTGATGTATTATGC
>CASDZZ010000044.1 GCA_949285875.1 uncultured bacterium
TTTAAATGTTTCATCATATTTTTCTAATAACCTTTCTTTTTCTTGTTCCCACTCTTTATGAGCTTTACGAAATATTTTAGGTGGCTCATTATCTATTAAATTATCAAATTCTTCTCTAATTAATTTACATTGCTTATCATAAAAATCTGCAAATAATAAAGTGGTATCTCTTAAATGAAGTGTTAATAAAGTAATTGTTTTTGTAATTATTTCATCGTCAGAATTTATATTACTTTTTTTCTTTTTCACATTTTACCCCATTTCATTAGTTAACTATATAAAGTTTCATTTTCTTTAATAGCGAAAAATACCATTTCTATACCGTTTTCAACTGCTGTCATAAAGATAGACTTATTATAAGGTGTTAAATACCAATAGTACTTTTTTCGTCCTTATCTTTAATAATCCCAAATTCATAATTATTTTTTGGAGCATAAGCCACTAGATGATCTTCTACCAGATGAAATTTAATACCAGCATTAATATATGGTTTCACATATTCGTCAAAATCTTCTCTTGCAAAAAATCTATCCAATTCATCCACTAATGGTTTAGCACAATACTTCTTACTTCTTATTGCTTTCACTTCCTTTCCTAATCATTTTGTATATCCACCCAGCAAATCTTTTACACTATTACTTACTGGAATATGTTATTTAAAAATCGTATCATAATATTAGTGGTAAAGTTGGTGATACGATTGTGAAATTAAACAAAGTATTCGGCAACAATGTGAAATATTTTAGGTTTCGGAAAAAATATACACAAGAGAAAGTTGCTGAACTAACCGATACTAGTGTAACTTATATAAGTCAACTAGAATTAGGTCATCATACTCCGTCTTTTGAGAAGCTGGAACTTCTTTCAAAAGCATTGGATGTTGAGCCTTTTGAGTTTTACGTCAAAAGGGACTTTAAAAAGTTACCTGCTAGAGTGGATATGACAAATACTGATGAATAACAATTATGGTTGTTATTCTTTTTCATTATATCACATTTTTTAACATCAAAGTTAATTATTTTGCGTGCATTGGGCAAAATGGCAAATACCCCTGTTAAAATGCGACAATATTTTCAGGTGGTAACAATGTATTTTAATAATTTACAATATTTAAGAAATGAGAAAGAATTAACTCAAAGAGAAGTATCAGAAATATTGAATTGCAAAAGAAGTACTTATGATAATTGGGAACATGGTAACGTTATGATTCCCCTTGATATGGCTGATAAATTATCTTGCTTTTATAAAGTTAAGCTATCATATATTTATGGCATTGATAAAGACCTAGTTAAAGTAGAAAATATTAAAAGAATTGATTACAGCAAAATGCTTGCTACTTTAAATGAGAAAAAAGAAGAATATAAGCATACTTATACTTACATAGCTGATAATCTAAAATGTAATGTATCAACAGTACAAAGATATTTTAAAGGTGTATTCTTCCCACCTATTGATAGACTAGTAGCATTAGCTAATTTATATAATATGGAGCTTGACGTGTTATGTGGTAAACTGTAAAATTTTACCTGTTTTCTTATTTGTAAAACAATGCTATAATAAAAACAGCGAAAGGTCTATTAGTTTATGAATAAGAAGTATTTAGAATTGAAAGAAAAATTATTAACTGACTATGAATTACAAAAAAAAATTTTTGAGTTAGCACAAAAATTTACAAATCCAACTGATAAAGTTAAAAGTGTATTAAATGATAACCTTGTTAATCAATTTGAAGAAACAAAAGATAATATTACTTTTGGAGCTTTTATTAAAAAACAGAATAGTAATTACTATGTGTCTATGATTATTTTTGATACCGATTATACGTTTTCAAACTTGAACGCAAAAACTTATAACAATTTAGAAGAAGCAAACACCTATTTTTCTTCTTTAAAAGATTTAATAAAAAATAACGATCTTGAAAGTTTATCTGCTAGTTTATTAAAAAATTGTCAATGACGAGCAATAATTACACAATAGCACTTGAAATTATGATATAATTATATATATCAATGATATATGGTAGATAAATTTTACTTGTAATTATATATAGATGGTAGTATTAGTCTATAAACAGATTAGTTCTACCATTTTTCATTTGATAACGTGTTTATGAAATGGAGGTATATAATGCTTGTAAAAGAACAAACTGGGGTTATTGTTATTGATTTAAAGCCTATGCTTGAGTTAAGAAATATGACACCATATAAATTAAGTCAACTCTCTGGAATTGATAAGGATACCATTTATAAATATGTTAATGGACAAGTTTTATATAGAGTTGATTTATTTAATCTCGCTAAAATCTGTCATATTCTTAAATGTGAGTTACACCAAATTATGTGGTATGAAGAAAATGGTAAATAAATAATTTTATATTTTTATTATATTTATTTTATATTTTTTTTAGGTATTGGCTTTTATAAAATGCGTGGTACAATGTGTATAGTAGTAAAAACTATAAGCAAATGAGCCTATGCTTGTTGTTACGACTATTCCCTGTAAAATGGGAATAGTCTTTTTTACTACTTTGTGCTAACATATAAAGCAATTTAATTGTTTTATATGTTAGGGGGTGATTTGTGAATGCACTATTGCAAATTTTCAAGCGATCATAAGGGATACTTTCCCCCAAAATCCAAAAGTTA
>CASDZZ010000045.1 GCA_949285875.1 uncultured bacterium
AATGTTTGTTGAAGATTATCAAAAAAGAGTAAATAGGGAAATTATGAAAATAGCTAGTATGAATGTTGTTTTAGTAAATAGAAAAGGTAGAACAATGTCTGCTAGAAATCTTGCTGAAATGCAAGTTAGATATGAAGAACAAGTTAAAGATTTTGAAAAACTTGATAAAAAAGGCGTTAAATATGTAGTAGCTACATCCCACGCTAATGCAAGTGAACGTTGTCAGTCTTGGCAAGGGAAGATATTTGAATTAGATGCTAAAGTTGGCGATGTGACTATTGGCAAAACTATACAACACGGCGAACCTAAACCAAAAGGCAAAATTGATGGTAAGAATTACTATTCCCTTGAAGAAGCAATGAGAAAAGGTTTTCTAGGCTATAATTGTAGGCATCGTATTATTGAATATAAAACCGGTATGACAATGCCAAAAAGTTACACTGAAAATAAGATTAATAGTGAGCGAAATATTGAAAAGACTGCTAGAAGCCTAGAACGTCAAATTAGAAATGCTAAAAAGAAATCAATGCTAGCTAATACTTCTGAACAAAGAAAAAAGTATCAAGAAGAGTCTAAAAAGCTTCAAGATACTTATTGGGATTATTGCAAAAAACACGATTATCCAGTAGCTGAATGGCGAATTAGAGTAGCATTAAATGAACGTGAAGGAATTAAAAGTGGGAATATATCTAATACTCCAAATGATATAAATAATGGTAATTTATATCAAACTGGTTCATTAATGAGTAATAATTTAACTCAAGCTCAATCTAAAATAATTGATAATTCTAATATTCCAGAAGAAAATTCATATAGAGTTAATGAGGTAGTTAATACTCAAAAATATCACGATAATTTCGTTAACTTAACAGAGCATAAAGTAGTTAATGAGAGTTTATATATTAACGCTATAAATATTTTAAAAGAAAATAATGGTACTGATTATGAAACATTAGTTATTTTAGATGTTAGGACTGGTAAAATAATTGCTAAAAGCAGTAATAAAGGGCATGGTCGTATAGGTTTAAACAATCAAGAATATGAGCAAGTTATGAACTATAATAAAGAAATTATTACTTTACATAATCACCCAAATAGTAGTGAACCATCTGTAACTGATATTTTATCAATGCATAAAAATAGTAAAATCAAATATTCGATAATTGCTTGTCATAATGGGAATGTATATAAGATAAGTAATATGAATAGAAAAATAGACCTTGAAAAAGAATATCAAAAAATTTATAATGAAGCTGTATTAAGAGTACAAAATAAAAATGTAGCTCGTTTTCTTGCAAGCTCAACTTTTACAAAAGAAGCTAGTAGAAAGAAATGGTTTACAATCGAGGTGATTGAAAATGGAAAGAATAGTAGAAGGTAAAAATGAATATATGGTAATGGATGATACCGATACTATGAGTCCAGAAGAACAAAAAAACTTTATAATTGAAGTCTATAAAACTATGTCTAAAGCTGAATTGTATAGCTTGTTTGAATTTTATCCGTGGTTCAAAGATTATTTTGTTAAATTCGGATTATTAAATAAAAGTTAAAAACCAATAGGCACGTGTAAAAGCGTGTTTTTATTTTACACTAAGGTAGTAACAAAATAAAAAAAGAATTAGTTACGCATGGACAGCTACCCCATGATTTCCCGAAGCGTGACAGCTGTTTTCACTTCATAACTAATTCTTTATCTATTTGAATTATAAAGCAAAAAGCATAATTTGTAAAGATGGACTTTATAGATATACACTAAATAAAGAATTATATGTTAAAAACGGTGTAAGAAGAGTGTTTAGAATTGTTATAGATAGAAAAAGCAATATCGCATTTAGAATTGTATCTGGATATATACGAAAAATAAAAAAAGAAAGTAAAACACTAGGGCACAAAACCTAGAACGCTTGGCTATGCGAACCTTTAAAGGTATCCATAGATGCATTAGCTATAAGCTAACCGCCGTGGTCGTTACTGCTTTCCACCTTGTTTTACTTTCTTTATCTACTTATATTTTAGAGCATCATCTAATTTAAATCAAGAGGTTTGTGAAAAATTACGTAAAAATAGAAACTTATTGCGGGGGGTCATTCCCGCGTCTCCCTGTGTTAAATAACACCGTAAGGCATAGTTGACCAACAGCTTTCAAGCCCATCACTACCTAATAAGTTTCTATTTATCTGCTTATATTCTAAACTACAAATTAAATTTTGTAAAGGAGTTGTTATCATAAATGACAAAGAAAAAGACTTGGAAAAGATAGAACTTGCAATTGGTTTATTTGTTGCTGGCTTTGTAGTTGGTTTTGTAATAAGTTTTATGTTAGTTAAAACAAGGTGTTGAATAAACATCTTTTTTTATAC
>CASDZZ010000046.1 GCA_949285875.1 uncultured bacterium
TGCTAATATTCTTTTAATTGATGAGAGAACAGCAAGAAGATATTTTGATACTTATAAAAAAGAAGGCTTAGAAAAATTATGCACTCTTAAATATTATCAAAAAAAGATGCTCTTATCTCAAGAACAAATAAAATTACTCAAAGAAGAACTAAGAAATAATTGTTACAGCTATGCCAAAGAAATAAAAAGATATATAGAAAAAACTTTCAAAATCAAGTACACAGTAGCTGGTTTAGTGATATTATTGCATCGTATAGGTTTTGTTTATAAAAAGACAAAAGTAGTACCAGCTCGCTGTGATATAAAATTACAAAAAGACTTTCTAGAAAAATATCAAAAACTTAGAGAAAATACTAATAAAAATATAGAAATATTCTTTATGGACGGTGTTCACGCTACATATAATACAATTAGTTCTTATGCTTGGATTGAAAAAGGTCAAGATAAAACTGTAAAATCAAATACAGCTCGTGAACGAATTAATATTAATGGTGTTTACAGTCCTATTAGTCAAGATATAGTAGTTAGCAGTTCTAAAAAATTAGATGCAGTTAGCATAGTTAATTTTATTAAACGTTTAGAAAAAAAATATTCAGATAAAGAAAAGATTTATTTAATTTGTGATAATGCTCGTTATTATAAAAGTAAATTACTTAGAGAATATTTACCATATTCAAAAATAGAAATGCTTTATCTGTGATAATGCTCGTTATTATAAAAGTAAATTACTTAGAGAATATTTACCATATTCAAAAATAGAGATGGTTTATCTTCCTTCATATTCACCAAATTTAAATTTGATAGAACGTCTTTGGAAATTAATGAAGAAGAAAATTTTATATAACCGTTACCATGGAAGCTATCAAAGTTTTTGCAACAGCCTTTTAAATTTTCTAAGAAAGAAAAGCAATAAATGGAAACGTGAATTATCAATAGTATTAGCAGAGAACTTTCATCTGTTTGAAAATTGACAAAATATAGTTGATTAGGTATATACTGAAAATTTTACGTTCTGTCAAAAAAAGTATTTGAAATAATAACAAAGTTGTTTATAATCCATTTATGAATTTTTATTTAACCGATGAAGAAATTAAATTATTGAAAGCCTTTCATAAAACAGTTAAAGATAGAAAAATAGCTGATAAAGTAAAATGTGTTGTTGCCTTAGCACAGGGTTTTAGTTTTGATGATATTGCAAATATTCTTTTAATTGATGAAAGATCAGCAAGAAGATATTTTGAAACCTATAACAAAGGCGGCTTGGAACTCTTATGTAAGATGAAAGAAGCTACTGCAAAAACTAAATTAACTGAAGATGAAATCGAACTGCTGAAAGAAGAATTAAGACAAAATTGCTATAACTGTTCTAAAATGATTGCACTATATATCTTCAAAACCTTTCATAAGAAATATACAAATAATGGTTTAGTTCTTTTACTTAAGCGTATAGGTTTTGTATATAAAAAGACTAAATATGTTCCTTCGCGTGCTAATTTAGAAGAACAGCTCAACTTTATAGAAGAGTATCAGAAACTTCGAAGCAAAATAGATAAAATTAATGCAGTAATTTTATTTATGGATGGAGTTCATCCTACATATAATACAATTTGTAACTATGCTTGGATTGAAAAAGGTAAAGATAAAGGTGTTAAATCTAATACGGCTAGAGAACGTCTTAATATTAATGGTGCTTATAATCCAGTAACAAAGGATATAATATTCAGCAGTTTATCCAAATTGGATGCACGAAGTATTGTTAATTTTATCAAGAAGCTAGAACGTAAATATCAGTCTCAAGAAAAAATTTATTTAATTTGTGATAATGCCCGCTATTATAAAACGAAACTTTTAAGAGAGTATTTACAAACTTCAAAAGTAGAAATGTTTTATCTTCCTTCATATTCTCCGAATTTAAATTTAATAGAGAGGCTTTGGCGGTTAATGAAAAAAACAATTCTTTATAATCAATATTATGACAGCTATCAAAGTTTTTGTGATTCTATAAAAAAATTCTTTCTTAATAAAAGTAAGAGACGGAAAAAAGAGTTATCATTATTAATGACGGAAAACTTTCAACTCTTTGAAAATTATTGACAAAATGCAATCATTTCAGTATATATTAATGTATCACACAATTTATATTATTTGGCACCGAGTTCTTTTAACTTTTTTATTGACTCATCTTTATTGGCATAATCTAAAACTTTCTTGCCATACTCGTTAGTACTATTTACATCAATAGACAAATCCTTAACCAAATATTCAAATACTTCTACATTATTACTTCCAGCAGCAATATGAAGTCCATTTGAACCGTAAACATTTAAAGAATTAACCAAATCAGGATAAAACTCTACAAGCATTTTTATTACATCAACATTTCCAAGACCGCAAGCCCATAAAAATGAATTCCGTCCATTTTCATCTTTAATATGAGGATCGGCCCCATTATCAAGTAAATATTTCATTATACCCAAATCCCTATAAAATATTGCAAATATCAAAGGAGTAGCACCTTCTATAATATAATGAGAGTCCATAAACTCACTATACATAATGAAGTCTCTATCATTTTGATTAATATCTTCACCTTCTACTATTAATTCCATTACTCTCTTTAAACTATGATTTTTTATAGCCTCAAATATATCATAGTCTTCGCTGTACTCTCCTTCTTCTCTGTTACCATAAGAAAAAACAGAATTCATATTAACAAATTTAC